>JASHVW010000125.1 GCA_030044395.1 Verrucomicrobiia bacterium | reverse complement strand
TTCGGGGTTCCTTCTCCCGCGGCGCCAGCCCGGCGTAGCTCCCAGCGAAGCCGTGGGAGCGGGAGAAGGTGTCCGAAGGACGGATGAGGGGTGTGGGGTGAAAACCGATTGAAGCGCGGGCAGATTAGGACACTACCCTGAATAATCCTAATTTGCCTAAAGGCCAAAAAACTGCTTTATTGTGGGCAATGGATTTTTTCATCCAACGTACCGGGTTGCGTGACATTTACGATAAGGTGGCCGCCGGCGAACGCATCTCCGACGCTGACGCCTTGCGCCTGTTTGAATCCAAAGACCTGAACGCCGTTGGTGCCATTGCCGATTTCGCCCGGCAAAGGAAGGTTGGCAACCGCGCCAGTTACATTGTCAATCGTTATATCAATTATTCGAATTATTGTATTCTGTCATGCCAGTTCTGCTCGTTTGCCCGCAAGAAACGCGATGCCGACGGTTTTCAATATACCACCGAAGAAATTGTCGGTAAGGCGCGGGAGGCGCTTAATCTCGGCATCACCGAACTGCATATCGTCGGCGGATTGCATCCATCGCTGCCGTTCAGTTATTACACGGACATGCTCAAAGCGCTCAAAGCGCTGGACAACCGGCTGCAACTGAAGTGCTTCACCGCCATTGAAATCCTGCACCTCGCCTGGCTGGCCAAAAAATCCGTCCTGCAAACTTTGATTGAATTGAAGGAAGCCGGGCTGGATTCGCTCACCGGCGGAGGCGCGGAAATTTTTCGGAAAGAGGTGCGCAGCGCCATTGCCCGGGGCAAGGAATCCGCCGAGGAATATCTGGATGTCCACCGCACCTGGCATAAACTCGGCGGCCGCAGCACCTGCACGATGCTCTATGGCCACGTCGAAAGCCTGGCGGACCGCGTGGACCACCTGCGGCGCCTTCGTGGGTTGCAGGATGAGACGCGCGGTTTCGTCGGTTTTGTGCCGCTGGCGTATCATCCCGAAGACAACGACATTCCCGTTGCGCATCCGCCGACCGGTTTTGATTCGCTACGCACGATTGCCGTCAGCCGCGTCTATCTCGACAACTTCGACCACATCACGGCTTATTGGGTTGGCCTGGGGCTGAAGCTGGCACAAGTGGCATTGAGCTATGGCGCGGACGATTTGCATGGCACCATCATCGAGGAACACATTTTTCACATGGCGGGTGCCACGGTGCCGCAATTGCAGACCGAAGCAAACATGCTCAAAGCCATCCGCGAGGCCCGCCGGACACCGGTCCAACGCAACACGTTTTACGAGCCGATCAAAATTTTGGAAAACGCGCCCACGCCGGAACTTCAGGAAAATTCCGCCCGCTCGAAAGTGCTTGAAGACAATCTGGCCACCGCATAGAAAAATTGGCTGCTGTGCTGTAACAGTCTCAGCTTTACAATGGCCTGTAAAAATGGGATATGCGAATGAAGTTGGCGTTCGGACGCTGTTCCCTCTCCGCTCCCATCGGATGGGAGGGGAGAGGGTCAGGGTGAGGTGAGGGTCCCTTTTGACATTCACTTTAAAAAAGCGTTAGTTAGTTACACCACACTACTTTACCGGCAGGGTGATGATGATCTTCGTGCCGCGGTCGGAGCGGGATTGGATGCGGATGCTGCCGTGGTGGGTTTCAATGATTCTGCCAACGATGGCCAGCCCGAGGCCGGTCCCGGTGGCCTTGGTGGTACGCAACACGGCGGTAAACGCGCGGCGTTGTACCTCTTCACTCATGCCGGGGCCGGTATCTTTGAATTCGACAGCGATCTGTCCGGAAGATACGACGCGCGATTTGACGGTAAGAGTCCCGCCATCAGGCATGACTTCGGCCGCGTTGAGAATCAAATTCAAGAACGCCTGTTCCAATTGCCCGGCGTCGCCCAATACCACGGGCAATTCCGGATCCAATTGCAGGAGCATGGTGACATTCTGGTTGGCTAATTTATGCCGCACGAGCAGGCCAAGTTCGTCAATCAATTCATTCAGATTCACCGGCGCTGGATTCGGCTCGGTCGTGCGCGCAAAATCCAGAATCTGTTCGACGATTTTGTTCAAATGCTCAATTTTACCATCGATAATTTGTGCGTCTTTGGCGCGGGGGTCGCCATCGGGGAATTTCAATTGCAACGAGTGATACAGCAATTTCATCACCGTGAGCGGATTGCGGATTTCATGGGCGACTTCAGCAGCAAGCAGGCCAAGGGCGGACAATTTTTCGTTTTGCCGCAATTGTTCCTCCACGTCCACGATGCGCTCGTAGAGCCGCGCCTTTTCAATGGCGATGGCCGACAATTCTGCAAGGGCGCTTAGAATGCGGATTTCTTCGTTGGAAAAATGGTACGGCAGGCCCGTATAGACATTCAAGGTGCCAATCGCGTCGCCGGCGAAGAGCAACGGCACGCTTAAAAGGGATATCAGACCTTCGCGGCGGGCCATCTCCACGTTTTGATACCGGCTGGAGGTCTGGACATTTTCCAATTGCATCGGTTTCTTCCGGCGCACCACGACCCCGAGGAAACTTTCCTCGGCGCTCAACCGCGGTCTTTTCAGATAGGCCGCGCCGGCGCCGTGACTGGCCCGCAAATCCAGCCATTCGCGCGTTTCATCCAGCATCATCAACGAGCACATTCGCGCGCGCATCAATTCACAGGCCTCCCGGGTGATTGCGCGCAGGGCTTCGTCCACATTCAAGGTGGAATTGATCGCGCGGCTGACGGCGGCCAGCGACTCAAACAGCCGCGCTTTCAACCGCAATTGTTCAAAGAGCCAGGTATTGCGAATGACCTTGGCCGCGTGAACGGACAGTTCCTGGAGCAGTTCCTGGTCTTCGTGGCTGAAGGCGCCGGCACGGTCCGAGTCCACGTTGAGCACGCCCCGAATTTCACCGTTTACCTCCAGGGGCACGGCCAATTCGGACTTAACACCCCGCCGCGCGACGATATAGCGTTCGTCATGGCGGACGTCACCGACCCGCGCGGGTTTGCCATGGCGGGCGACCCAGCCGGTAATGCCTTCGCCAACGCGCAATTTCAATTTGGTGGCGGCGGCGGGCAGGTTTTCGGAGGCATGAATTTCAAGGAAGTTGGTGGTGGGGTTGATGAGGACGACCGAACCACTGGTGGCGCTCATCAAGCGCACCGCTTCGCGCACGATGAGTTGCAACGCCTCCTGCGGTTCAAGCGTGGAATGGATCACATTGCTCACCTGGTAGAGCAATTGCAACCGCGCGTGGGACGATTTTATTTTTTCCAGTTCGTCATTCACGTGATTAATTCATCGAACACGGGTCGTTAAAATAATTCCCGTTGCGCCGAAGAAAAAGTTTGGCAGCCAGACGGCGAACCAAGGGGGAAGGTGCCCGCCCTGGCCAAAAGCAATGCTGACCTTTTGAATCACGATGTAGGCAAAACAAATAAAGATGCTGCCGGCGACGCCGAAAAATAAATTGCGGCGGCCGGAGGCCGCGCCGAAGGGAATGGCGATGAGAACAACGACGAGGCAGGTGATGGGCGCGGCAAAATGCTCCTGCAACTGTGTTTGCAACCACGGCGAATTGGCGCCGGACCGCAACCGCAGATAATTCAGGATGTCCGACAACGGCACAACGGTCTTGCGCGAGCCGAGCCGTTCGTATTCTCCAATTTTCCACTGAATTTGCATCTCCCGCGGGGTCTCCGTCAATTGCGGCACCCTCAGCACATTGGTCGAAAGCAACAGTGTCTGACCGTATTCGGTCACATTATAGAAAGTCCAAACGCCGTTGGTGTAAAGGGCGCGGTCGGCATCCAGGCGCCAGTCGTTCGTGGAAACGACCACTTTGACGCCATCCAATTCCCCCCTTCGAAAATCAGATTTTTGAAAGTACCATGTTCGATTGGCGGGACCATTCTCAAAACCTTCCTGTTCCGGGGCGGTAGTCTGCCGGGGAATATAGCGATTCAAAATCCGGTCGGCCCAGTCGGCGCTGCGCGGCACACAAAATTCGTTCAAGCCAAACAGCGCGATCCCGGCAAGAATGCCAACGATAAAATAGGGCGTACAAATCCGCCAGAGGCTGATGCCCGCGGCGCGCATGGCGGTGATTTCATTGTAGCGCGCGTGGTGGGTGAGCGTGTAAAGCAGCGCGAGCAACAGGACAATGGGTAAAATAGTCGCCAGAAAATCCGGTGTCATGGCGATGGAATACTCAATAATGTCCACCAGATGCAATTTGGCGGCTTGCAATTTATCCAAGTCGCTGAAAAGGTTCCATGAAATCCAGAAAATGAGAAAGCCGCCGAGGCAATAGGCCAGCGGCGAAAGCAATTCACGGAGCAGGTATCGGTCAAGCAACCGCATCCGCACAGGGTATTCGGCGCAGCGCGGGTGGGGCAAGTACTGTTGAATTTACGGCAAGTACTTTCCAACCCTCCGGCCCGAACCGGCTCCTTAGCTGCCGGCGGTGAGTTTTTTCCAAAGGTCTTCGTTCAGGAGCGCCTTTTGCAAAAAATCATGCTGGTCTGGCGTTTCCGTGGCGGCGCGTTCCGGGTGCAGTGGCAGTCGAATCCTGAAGGTGGTGCCACCGCCGGGCGAACTCTTGGCATCAATACTCCCGCCATGATGATGAACGATGAAAAAACAGGCCATTAAATTAATGCCATATTCGCTGGGCACGGATTCGCGAACGACAAAAGGATCGAAGACGACGCGCAAGGCATCGGTGGGGAGGCCAGGGCCGTTATCGCTGATTCTGACAAGAATTTCCGGTTTGGCGCCGCCTTGCAATTCAGCGGCAAAGGCAATTTTGCAACCCGCTGGCAAGGTCGCCAACTCCTCTTTGAGAATCAATTCAAACAATCGCCTGAATTTGGCCTTATCCACCATCAACTTGGGCAACGACTCCGGGAC
>JASHVW010000124.1 GCA_030044395.1 Verrucomicrobiia bacterium | reverse complement strand
AGGGGCGAGCCGATGTCGCCGGTCCGAATGGCGGGGCCCTGGGTGTCCATCATGATGCCGACGTGATTTTTCCGCGCGGCGGCGGCGGCCCGGATGTCGGCGACGGCGCGGCGGACCCAGTCATGCGAGCCGTGTGACATGTTGAGGCGGAAGATATTCACGCCCGCGTCAATGAGTTTGGCAATCATCGTTGCGGATTCGGTTGCCGGGCCGAGCGTGGAGATGATCTTGGTTTTGCGAAGGTTTCCCCGTTGCATGGCCAAAACATACCGGGGCGGGCCTGGATGGAAAGATTTTTAATGTAAACGCCCGCTGCTACCGCGCACTCAACAGTGCTTCCACCGCTCCGCGCACTTCCTCGGGCGTCGCTGTCGGCGGCAGATGTTCTCCATAGCGGATGGTGACGTGATACGGAAATTCCCTCGGCCATTTCCAAAAGAATTTCCCACCTTCAAAGCTGAAAATACTGCCCCAAACGCCGACGAGCGCCACGGGGACGATCGGCGCGTGAGTGCCCCTCATGATGCGCTCGAAACCGCGATGAAATTCAGCCAGCTCGCCGGTGCGAGTGATTTGTCCCTCGGCAAAAATGCAGACGACATGGTGCTCGCGGACGGCCTGGCCTGCCGCGTGCAGCGATTCAATCAACTCGCGCGGTCCAAGGTCGGAGGCGATGGGAATGAGGCCGAGCATTTTTGTGAAGGGCCTGACCCACCACAGATGATAATACTCGCGGTGCATGAGAAACCGGATTTTGCGGTCGGTGGACGCCATCAGGAGGGGGGCGTCCACAAAGGAGACATGATTGCAAACAAAGAGGGCGCCGCCGCGTTCCGGGATATTATCGCGCCCTTCCACGCGAATGCGATAGACGCTTTTGGTCAGCAACCAGAACAGGAAACGGACAAGGGAATCCGGGACGAGTTGCAGGCAATAAATGGTTCCGATGAGGGAAAGGATGGCGCCGGCCAGAAACATTTGCGGCGAAGTGAAATGGCATATTGCCCCAAGCAGATAATAGACGCCCGACGCCAAAAGAACGCCAATCCAGGTGAGCAGCGAAGACGCGGCGATGACAGCGCCTTTGTTCCGCGGGTCGGGGCGGTATTGGATGATGGCATTGAGGGGCACGCTGTAGAATCCCCCAAAAAATCCAAGGGCGCAAAGATTGCCGGCCATGCCGTAAAAGGTTAATTTCATCCACGAAATCGACGCGGCAAAAACGGTGAGGCCCGCCATACCGACCGGCACCAGGCCGTATTCGATTTTTCCACCGGACAAAAACCCGGCGGCCAGGCTCCCCAGACCGATGCCCAGGGCGAGCGCCGCTTGCAACCAACCGACGTGCGTGTCATCCAAATGCAAAATGTCCTTGCCATAAAATAGAATGGTCGGTTGCAGGAGCGCGCCGAGGAAATAAAGAAAGGCGATGCCGATGGCGCCGAGAAACAAAGTGTAATCCGCGCGAATCATTTTCATCTGCGAATAGAAGTCGCCAAGAAAGTTGATGCGAAATTGTTTATGCGGAGCGGCGGCGGGCAGGCGGCTGACGGCAAGGCAAAGCGAAAGCCCGACCAGGGCCAGCACGATAAGAACACCGCCGGAATAAACCTGTCTTTTGGCGAACAGGTCTGAAAGTGTTCCGGCAACGATCGTCCCGGTGATGATGGCCGAAAACGTGCCCAAGCCGAAGATGCCGTTTCCCCACGACAATTTCTTCTCCGGCAACAGTTCGGGGAGCATTCCGTATTTTGTGGGGCCAAAAATGGCGCTATGGGTGCTCATCAAAAAGACCGCGGCGAGCATCAACGCCACGCTCGGCAGCCACAGGCCGACCGAGGCGATGGACATGATGCCGATTTCGGCGCATTTAATGACAACGGACACGTTGCGTTTGCTGAAGCGGTCGGCAAAAAAACCGCCGAGCATGGAGAACAAAATGAACGGCAAAGCGAACACCGCGCCCACGAGCGGAACGAGGGCATTGCGTTTTTCCCCGGACGCCACGACGCCGACGATGAAAAAGGTAACGAGGAACTTAAGGGTGTTGTCGCTGAACGCGTTTTGGAACTCTACGACGAACATGAGCCAGAAACTGCGGAGATCGGGGCTGGAAATGGAAGATGGAGGGCAGAGGATGGAGGATGGAGAAACCCCGGGGGCGGGAGGCCGAAGGCTGGGGCTCAATGCCTCCGATTTTTGATTATCAACCCCAGGCTTGGGTGTATCACTCATCGCGCCGGAGATTACAAGCGGCGCGACAAAACAGGAATGGAAAAATCCCGTTTTAGACTTGACATAATCCCTGCTAATTTGGTAGAGAAGAAAAGTTCGGCGAAGGCCATGATTGCAGAGAGCCTTTGCCATCAGTTTGATGGCTCAATTTTAAATCGGAAATTGAGGAGAAAAATCTTGTGCCAGTTGACGCGCAGGCAATTCCCGATAAATTGGTTGCCGTGCCCATCCAGCAATGGCATTACAAACGGGAGGCCGACAGCGGCGCGCCCAATCCCGGTTCTAAGGCGCAGGATTTTATCCGCGCCATTTATCCGGGACACATGGCAAAGAAGCCGGCTGCGAACCAAAGACAGATGGAGGAGAAATGAAAACGAAATCCGAGATAAAGATCCAGAGTTGCACGACAGACAATCATCGCCGCGCCGGCCGCGCCCTGCGAACGCTGCTCTGTTTTGCCGTGGTTGCTTATGCTGTGGCCTTCAGGGCCCCGGCGCAGAGTTACTCGATTAATTGGTATAAGATTTCGGGCGGCGGCGGCACCAGCACGAGCGCCACGTATCAGGTCAGCGGCACCATTGGCCAGCCCGATGCCGGCGGCGCGATGACCGGTGGCAGCTACTCCCTCACCGGCGGATTTTGGAGCTTGATTTCCGTGGTGCAAACCGCGGGCGCTCCCACGCTCTATATCAGCCATGCCGGCAACACGATCACGATCTACTGGCAGGATGTGTCCGGCTGGACGTTGCAGCAAAACGACAATTTGGCCACGCCCAGCGGCTGGTCGGCCAGCAGCGGGGTGATGCCGTCGAACGGTACGAATTATTTGCGCTTAAGCGGTCCCACGGGCAACCTGTTCTTCCGGTTGCAAGGGCAGTGATCACGGCGGAAGCCGAACCACATACCACATCTGTGGGCCTTCGTTCACTTTCTCGGTGGCGTTGGTGGCGGCGATCGCTTGAGCGTTCATCCTGGCCAGCCAGTCAGCCAAGGTCGTCTGGTTATAGATCAAGTTCGCCCCGCCGACGACGGCATATTCGATGTCATCTTCTCGAAACCGCTCCGGTGCATCACTTAAAAGAAAATGTTCCACCCGGCGCGATCCCAACGGCAGCCAGAGGGACAAATCGCAATCGTCCGGCCCGCCTAGAAAACCGACGGCTTTAACATTCGGCGGAAGGAGCGTCCGGACTTGCGCCAGCGAATCGGAACGATGGCCATAGACCGAATAAACTTCAAAGGCGCGGGCCAGCGAATGCGATTGCGGATGCCTGGCCGCGAGCCTGGAGAGGACCGCCCGGGCGGGCCACAGCGGACGGTCGGGGGTCAAAATCAAAACGAGCAGAGCCAGAAACAAGCTGGCATAAACCAGCGCCCGCCACCAATGCCGGCGGACGACCCAGGCTGCCGCCGGGCCCGCCAGGAGCAGCGGCAGCAATAGCGGATAGTAAGGCGCAATTAATCGGGCAGCGGACGTCATCCCCGATTTTGCACAATACGCAGACAAGGCCAGCCAGGGGCTGATCAGAATCAATCCGCGGGCCGTCAGCCACGAGGACGGACGCCATTGCAACAATTGCGCGACCACGAGGACGGCAAGCAACACGCATAAGCCAAAGCCGATGCCAGCGGAATCTTCGGTGGGCAATTCGCCGAGCTGAAAAAATCCGGTATCAAAATGTTTTGAAATGGAGACCAGGGCGGCCGGCATGATCTCCGCCGCCCGCGCGTTCCACCAGGAAGCCATGGGAAAGAGAGGAGGACAGAAATTCTGGACCAACAACTGAAACCCGTTTCCGATCCCGGCGGCAAGCGGATTTTTCACCGTCATAATCGGCGATTCGAGCACCGCCCCGGACCAGTCGCGGCAATAAATCGTGTTCAGGATGGCTGTGGGCAGAAACGAAACGATTGCCGCCAGCAGGAGGGCCGGCGCGAGGGCGATGATTTTCTTGCGGAAAACGGGCAGGAGCGGAAACATTAAAATGAACCACGGCAGCAACAGCGGCAGGTTGCTGGCCTTGGCGCCGACCAGCAACCCGGCGGCCACGATGGATGCTGCCGCGTCGGAAAATTTTTTCGATTTGGCGGCGCGCAACGCGAAATCCACCGCCGCCAGCGCATACACCGTCGGAAACGTGTCATTGGCAAGGCTCCCCGCTTGGAGCAGGAAATTATACCCCGTTGGCAGCAGCCACATCCACTGCCATGCCACCCCGCGTCGGACCCCCAATCGGATCAATACGCTGAATACCAGCCCCGGCAACAACAGGTATGGAAGAAAGTTGAGCAGAAACAAGGGGCGGATGGAACGGGCAAAGAGCAGCACGGGTGCGATGATCCATTCCATGCCGCAGGCCCGGTCGTTCATCCGGTAATCGGAGGTATGCACCCAAATCCAGTGGTCATGCGAAATCCATTGCAGCACGCGCCCCACCCGGTACGTCAGCCCCGTGTAATTGTCCGGAGCGTAAATCAGGCCGCTGATAAAAATCAGCGCCGCCAGCCCCGCAAAACACATGGGCAGCGGACGACGGAATCGCCGGAGAAATTTTAACGGGCGAAAATGTTCGGGCCATGGCAATTGTCTTCGGTTGACGAAGGCGAAGACGGCAAACACGATGAAAGTGAAGGCATAACCGGCGCGGTTCAATTCTCCGCACGCAGAGAGTGTCCAGCCGGCCAGGGTGGCGGCGGCGGATATCCAAATCCAAAGTTGGACGAGCGGCGAAGATGACATGTTTGGGGTGGCGACCGTAAGGGGAAACGCGGGGCGCGTCAATGGGATTGCGATGGGGGGACCGGGGGAGGAGATGAAAAATATTTTGATGGCAATATTTGCGCTTGCAATCGTCGGATATCCCGCTATAAACGCGCTATGGCTTTGCCATTCTTTAACGGGTCGCCAAAAAAGAAGAGGAATCAGGTGATGGCAGTTGATCTGGGCACCCGCACGACGAAGGCTGTTCTCGTCGAACGGCGCGGGGAAGTGCTCGCGCTGACGCGATATGCGATGTTGGACGCGCCGATTTACGACAAGAAGTTTTCTCCCGAATTGCTTACCGATCATTTGCGCACGGTCATGGAAGCACTGAAGGGTTCCACGAGACATGTGGCGCTGGCGATAGGGCTGGACGATACGGTGGTGCGGCAGGTGGAATTACCGCAAATTCCCAAGGACGATATGCGGCTGGTATTGAAAAACAACACGAAGGGATATTTGCAGCAGGATTTGCCGAACCA
>JASHVW010000123.1 GCA_030044395.1 Verrucomicrobiia bacterium | reverse complement strand
GGCGCGCAAAGTGTTCTTGCGTTTGCGGCGGAAACGATAGCCCAGAGCAGCGGCCAGAAGGTGGCGTTTGACAAAATGCTGAAAAAATAGGGCAGGGGCCGGCAGACCCGAATGGTCCGCGCCCAGCGCAATTGGTGCTTCCAAACCTGCCGCCAGCCCATCGGCGTGTCCCAACATTCCGTCACCACGGGACAAAGGGCGAGGCCCTGATTGTTTCTGGCAAGGCGCTGGCCGATTTGAAAATCGTCGGCGAGACAATTGACCAGCGATTTGAATCCGCCGATATCGTCCAACGTTTTTCGTCGGACGAGGATGGCCGCGCCGAGGGCGAAATCGAGCGGTTGCAGGGTTTGCGATTGCAGGACCTGGCTCCAGAAATCGGCGTTGACGGCTACCGCCTCCCATTGCATGGCGGCGGTGGCCGGATTGGCCAGGCGATAGAAACAATGCGTCAGGGCAACCTTTTCGTCGCGCAATGGCGCAACCAGGTTCGCCAGAAAATCGGCGGGCACGCGCACATCGGCGTCGCTGACAAGCACCAGCCCATAAATGGCGGATTTTTCCAATTGCGCCAGGGTGGAAACTTTGGCGTTGGCGCCAAGCGGTTTGCCGCAGATGTGCAGTTGCGCCTCCGCTTGCGGATGGCGTTGGATCAATTCTTCGACGACTTGGCAGGCGGGATCGGCGGCGTCGGCCGCGCCAAAGAGAATTTGCGTCGGACCGGAGTAATTTTGATTCAGCCAGGTTTCCAGCGAAGCGGCGGTGGTCTCATCGCAACCTTTAAGCGGTTTGAGGATGGAAACGGGAGGCGCAAAATCCGCGCTGGCCATCCGGCGATGCAGCGGGAATCTTTGCGCGGCAATCCATTGCCAAAGCAACAGCGCAAAGCTCAAAAAGGCCAACGCGGCAAACAGGACATCGCAGATCACCGCGGAAGGAAACGAAAAATCGCGCCGCGATGCCAGCGGTTTTGTGGCCAAATTGAAAGGGCGCGGACGAGAATCGTCCGCGCCCTTTTCCGTTTCTTCTCCTTGGCGAAAAGTTCAAAAGCGATACCGCGCGCCGATGCCGCCAACCACTTCGCCCTGGAAATCCGGCACGAAGATGACGGCTGGGCCAATTTCCGCGAAAACGTCCACCGGGACGTTTTCGAACATATACGAGATGCCCACCGGTATGCGCACACCCGCCTGGTTGTCGCGGTCATGCCGGAACCTGCCCATCAATCCGGCGCCAATATACACGGGCAACTTTCCCTCGGCGACTGGCAGCAAGTTAAAATTATGCAACAAAACGTCCGCGTGAATTTCGGCGTCCGCGTGGCGGTACAACGACCAACCCGCCGCCGCGTCCACCGCGATGGTATCGTTGAGAAAATATTTGACCGTCGGGCCGGTCGGTTCACCCACCATCAAGCCTGCACTCAAGGTTTGGGCCACGTCAGCCAACTGCATCGGCGGCATTTGCATCGTCATCCCATTCGTCGCATTCATGTTTTGCGCGCAAGCGTAAAACGCCGGCAGCGACATCAACACCATTACGAATTTCAAACTCTTCATGGAATAAAGCGGTTAGCGTTTGCCGTGCCATGGGAGGAATCTGAAAGTATTCGGGGGTTTTACCTTGCGGCAGCGCAATGATTTTTTGCGTTTCGCAATGGGAGGTTTGTAAAATGCAATGGAATTCAGACTGGCAATTCAGACCAACGGGACCTCAATTTTGTTGTTGTTGGGTGACCGGCAGGGCGTAGATGTCAATGTCGTTGGTACGGCCAATCGTGGCGTTGCCGGTGACGCGCAAGCTCGAAAGCTGCAGTTGTTGTTGCTGGTTAATCGGAGTTTGGCGCTGTCCGACACCGCCGATCCCACCACCTGCACCAAATCCGCCGAAACCAGAAGGCAGGGCGTTGGAGGCATTGGAAAGGGCCAGAAAGCTTCCGTTAAATACGACGTTTTGCTGCAAGGTGCGGTTCATGCCAGCCACACGAAATGAATAAGTTGGTACGCCATTCGCCGCAACCGGGGGGGGCATCGCGAGATTCTTGTTGCCATAAGACCCTGGCGTTTCGGAGCGATTGGCTTCGGCCCGAGGCGAAGCCGCAATTGAACCGCCGGATCCGGGGACGGCGAGCGACGCTTTTTGCGCCGCGCCGGCGGTTTCCGCAGGCAACAATGAGCCGGAATAGATCGAACCGTCGCTGTCCACCACACGGATGGCGTCGCCGTTTTGTTGCAATTGAAAATTCGCCAGAACAGACAAAATTTGCGCCGAAGACTGCGCATTTTGCATCATTGTCGGCGACCTGGCGCGGAAGGTTTGTCCGGGCGTGATCTTTCCCAAGTAGGCTTGGTCGGAGTTGCCGGAATTAATTTGCGCAATGTTCCGATAGTAAAAGGCCTGGGTGGCCAACAACCGATCTTCCATTTCCGGAGCGGCGGCGGGGAGCGCGCCGGCTGGCTGTAAGATGGCGGCCTGGCTCAATTCCTGGCCGCCAGCCGCCTTGGGCGCCCCCGCAAGTGTCGCGGTTTCGGGGATGCCGGCGGGAGCCGGTGCCGGCGGGGCTGCCGCCATGGAATGCTGTCCGATTTGCGAAGATGTTTGCGAAACTGTCGAAGCGGACGGACTTGGGTTGGGATTAAGCTCAAGAGAAGCTTGACGGGAGGTGGCGGGCAATTCGGCTTCATCCATGGAACGGTTCTCGAAAGCGAGTTGGGTTGCCATGCGGTTGGTCAAATTCGAGAATTGCCCGGGATTGGCAAATTCCACCCGGCCGTCAGCGAATAAGACGGCCCGGCCATTTTCATCTTCAGGCGAATATGCCAGGACAGTGTTCGATGGAAGTTCATCCAGCATTTCACCGCCGGCAACATAGACGAAGGGCTTGCCGGTCCGGGGGTCGGTCAACATTTTTTCCGAGGCAAATTGATTCGTCAGTGCGTCCAGCGAGGCTGGAAGTTTACCGCCGTTGGCTTCCGCAGCGATCTGCACGGCGAGGCCGATTTCCTTGAGGCTGTTCGCGGCAGTGACGTCTTGCGCCCGGCGCTTCGCAGGACTGAGCGCAGGCAAAAGGAGACTGGCGCAGAAAAAAATGATCAGCGCAAATCCCGCCAGCAACGCCCATTGTTGCCGGAATAATTCCCGGAGCGACACGTAATTTTCCTCCCGCGCATTGGCACGGCGGGCGGCCTCATCCTGCAACAGGCGCCGCGTCGCCGGGTGCAGTTTCAACGGTTCGCCCCCGTCGGCACGGCGCTTTTTTGCATACGCCCGCAGCAACTTCTCAATTTTGCGTTCCGGTTCCATTAGTCTTTATTGGTTGGACGGGAAAACGCCGGATTTTCCCGCATGAAAATTTTGCGCGCGATTTCCTCGAGCCGGTCCAGGCATTTGCTCAGGCGGGAACTGACGGTTTTCGGATTCAAATTCAATGTGGCGCTCAATTCCTCGTAACTCAAGTCGCCAAAGTACCGCAGTTCGATGATTTCCCGGCACGGCCCGCCCAGTTGGCCGATGGATTCATGGACGAACGACATTTGTTCGGCGTTCATCAACATTTCATCGGGCGCGGGCAAATCGCCCGGCGGATCAGGGGCCAATCCATTTTCGGGATTTTTGGCCTGGAGGGACACGACCGTCTGTCCTCCACCCCGTTTGGCGGAACCGCGTTTATCCAGAAAATCTCGCGCTTTGTTGGCGGCCACGCGAAAGAGCCAGGTCTGAAACCGGCTTTCGCCGTTAAACGATTCGAGGTTTTTGATGACCGACAAAAAGGCCTCCTGGCAAATTTCCTCGGCATCCTCGCGGGTGAAATCCGGCGACAGTTGGAAGACAAACCGTCCCGCCGCAGCGTAATGCAGGTCGAACAGTTCGTCCCAGGCATCCGCATCGCCTCGACGGCAGCGCGCCAGCAATTCCGGCTCCGAACTCATGGCGTGGCCAATCTATTGAAAGGCGCGGGGCTTGAACAGAATTTTCCCGGGAGCATTTATCGCGGACTTCCGTCTGACAAGACGTGAACCAAGAGCAGCACCTCAGGGACCGCGAAAAAATAACTCGGCCATTTATGGCGCAGGAATTTTGGCCGCTGGCGAGGCGCGAGCGACGCGTATCCCCTGCCGGTGGATCAGTCAGGAGCGAGCAGCGACGCCAGAGGCCACAGCAATAAGCCAGAAATGGCCAGGTTATTTTTTCGCGGTCCCTTAACCGTGGAGAATGTTATGACTCATAAAGAAAATGCCGATGGGCGATTGACGGTTTCCGATTGTGGACAAGAACGCTTCCATGAACCTGCCTCTGGAGCGCGGGTCTATGGCCCGCAGCAACATTCTAAACCAGAGGAGTTTGAAACAACCTTTGGCTTCTCGAAAAGTCGGGCATTCCTGCCGCTCGCAGGGCCGCGGTCCAGCGAAGGGGGCCAAGGCGCGAATTTTCTTGGGAGGATTCTGATTTTCTTTGTTTTTTTGCTGTTCGGGTTCAATGCCAGGGCCGCGGGGGCGAACCCGATGATGACCGGGCACTTGATTTTTCAGGAGGTCAGCTATGACGGCACATTGTCCGCCGACGAGGCACGGTTTGTCATGGCGGTTGATGCGCGGGCCGCCGGGACCGGTTTCGCGCCATTGTTGGAAGGAGACGTGGCGATACTGCCCGCGAAACTGCCCGGCGGATTGAGAATCATTCGCGAACACGGCCAATATGTTCTGGCGGCCGAGCATCCGGGCCACTTCAAATTTCAACTCGAGGTGGTCGCCAAAATTCAGCGCGCCGAACCTTGGAACGCAATTTCATTCAACGGCCCGGCCGCGCCGATTGCTTCGGTGACCGCGCAAGCCGCGGGCGCGGACACGGAAGTGCAATTGCTGGACGGTACCATGCTGGAAGCCGTCAAAACCAACGATGCTTCACGGGTGACAGGGTATTTGGCGGCGGACCGGACAGTGTCATTACGCTGGCAATCGCAGGCTGCGGAAGTCACGCATCAGGCCCTGTTCACCGTTGATTCCATCATCACGGCCCAAGTCACGCCAACGGTCATCAAATTCGTTTCCAAATTTCATTATGACGTGGTGCAAGGGAACGCGGCGGAATTCACTTTTGCCATGCCCGCCGGTCAGACGCTCACCCGTCTCGACGGAGAACAGATTCGGGACTGGCATCTGGCGCCGGAGGGGGCCGGCCAGACGTTGACCGTCTCGTTCATCAAACCCGTGGACGATTCCTACGATCTGACAATTCAATCCGAACAGGCGGTGGAAAGCGCCAATACGACGGTGACCCTGGATCCGCCACAGCCATTGAAGGTGGACCGCGAGTCCGGCTCCTTGACGATTTCCGCCGAGGACGAAACGGTGGAAATTTCCGCGCCGGCAAATCTGCGCCAGGTAAACGCGCCGGACAATGCCGTGGCGGCGTATGAGTTCGACGCCCGTCCCCTGGCGCTGGCACTCACGCTCAAACCGATTGAGCCTGAGATAACGGCGGGTGACCGGGTGAGCGCCCAACTGGAGGACGCGCGACTGGTGGTTTTGCACCATCTCACGCTGGACGTTGAAAAGAGCGGCATTTATGCGTTGGAACTAACGCCGCAAGTCGGATTTTCCACAGCCGACGTGCAGGGAGACGGAATTGACGACTGGAACGTCGAGAACGGCAGGATCGAAGTTGCCTATTCCTCGCGAGTGATGGGACAGCGCGAATTGGAAGTGCGATTGGAGGAGCCGCTGAATAATTTTCCCCCGCAAATTGCCATCGCGCCGCTGCGGGTGGCGGGCGCGCAAAAGGAAACCGCCCAAATCGGGGTGGCGGCCGTGGCGGGACTCCAGGTCCGAACCGGCACGCTCACCGGGTTGCGCGAGATTCCGGTCAGCCGTCTCTCCAACCACTCGAATGAAACACTCGCCTATCTCGCGGAGCAACCCGACTGGCATTTGACAATTGCCAACGAAGAACTCGCGCCGCGGGTGGTGGCGGACGTTTTCAATCTGGCGACCATTGGAGATGGAATTGTCGGCGGAAGCGCGATCATCCGATACGGCATCGTGAACCAGGGCATCCAGGAATTCAAAATCCAGGTTCCGGCGGATTTCAAAAACGTGGATTTTACGGGTCCAAACATCCGGAGCAAAAAACAATCCGGCGAAGTTTGGACCATTGGATTGCAGGACAAGGCGTGGGGCGGCTACACGCTCGTGGTCACTTATG
>JASHVW010000122.1 GCA_030044395.1 Verrucomicrobiia bacterium | reverse complement strand
TAGAGGAATTCCATGACTTTGCCGAGGACGCCAGCCGAGCCGCGAAAATCACCCGAGCCGCGGGGCTGATTGTCCCATGACCACCATTCGTTGAACCCGCCCGTGCGCAACACACGGTCCACCATGGGCTGCAGGTCCCCAATTCAGTGCCGCAAATAAATCCGCCGTCGTCGGCGCCGGCGGCAGAAACGCCAGCATCGCGCGATCGCTCTCAATCTTACGGTCAATCGTGATGTTGCCCTGATGATTGGACTGGTCTTTAACTCGCGCGAGAGCTTGAAGCCTTTCTCCGCAAAGATGTTCGCCTAATCGGTCGCCGCGCCCCACACCAGCGTGGCCAACTGTTCCTGATGCGCCGTTGGATAATCGGTCTGCGAACAGGACTGTCGTGCTACCCCACGGAAATAAAATTGCAACGGGTTGGCGGCAACTTTAGTCTGCCCAAATGTCGAGACTTCCGTTTGAGCTGCTGCTGGCGCTGCGTTATTTGCGGCCCAAACGGACGTTTGTTTCCATCATCACACTCATTTCCATCATCGGCGTCGCTTTGGGAGTGGCCGTGCTCATCATTGTCATCAGCGTGATGAGCGGGTTCGACCACGATTTGCGGCAAAAAATCCTCGGTTTCAACTCCAACCTCAAGGTCATGCAGAGCGGCGGTCCCATGCCCAATTACCCGGCCGTGATGGCCAAAGTCGCCGCGAACAAAAATGTCCGCGGTGTCGCCCCCTTCGTGCTCGGACAGGTTCTGGTGGAAACCGAGCCGGCGGACACCAACGCGCAGGAATCCTTCACCGCCGCACCCTGGTTGCGCGGGGTGGAGCCGGCGCTGGAAGGCTCGGTTAGCGTCCTGCCTCAACGCATTATTGACGGCGAGACCAATTTAGCTGCAGCCCTGGCAGGACAAAGCGCGGTGGTGGGGGACGATTTCGCCAATATGATGAAACTTTCCGTGGGCGACCGGATCGCCATCTATTCACCGGCCGATTTGAAAAAGATGAGCCAGCAACGCGGCAAGGCCAACGAGGAAGCCGTGCTGCCTGACGATTACACCATCACCGGTATTTTTGACATGGGCTATTATGACTTTGACGAGAATGTCATCGTGACTTCGCTCGAAAATGCCCAGGACCTTTATAATTTGGGCGACGATGTTCACGGCCTGTTGGTGATGCTCAACGACCCGTACCAGGCGGATGAAGTCAAACGCCAATTGGAACAAACCCTCGGGCCGGATTATTACATCACGACGTGGATGCAGGAGAATTCGGCGATTCTTGGCGCGCTGGTGGTGGAAAAAAATGTGATGTTTTATTTGTTATTTTTCATCGTGCTGGTTGCCGCGTTGTGCATCTTGAGCGCGCAAATCACCTTCGTCGTCCAAAAAACCCGCGAAATCGGAATGCTCAAGGCGCTCGGGGCTACGAACCTCCAAATCTCCGGGATTTTCCTTGCCCAAAGCGCCATTATCGGCGTACTCGGAGTGTTGGCGGGATTGGGCCTGGGAATTCTGGCGCTGACTTATCGCAATGAGTTTCTCGATTTCATGCGCCGCACGACCGGTTGGCAGTTGTTTCCCGAACAAATTTATGGCTTCAACCAGTTGCCGGCGATTATTGACGTGCACGACATCGCGATTATCTGCGGGCTGTCTTTTGTGGTTTGCGTTCTGGGCGGCGTGTTGCCGGCCTTCCGCGCCGGACGGCTCAAACCGGTGGAGGCGTTGCGTTATGAATGATTTCCTTTCTGCTCGCGGCCTCGCAAAATCCTACGTCATCGGCAGGCGCACTCTTGACGTGCTGCGCGGCGTGAACCTGGAGGTGGCGCGCGGGGAGTTCCTGGCGTTGTGTGGGGCGTCCGGCGCAGGCAAGAGCACGCTGCTCCATTTGATTGGCGGACTGGATTCCCCCAACGCCGGCGAAATTTTCTTCGACGGCCGGAACGTCACCAAATTTTCCAATGCCGAACTGACTCATTTCCGAAACCGCCGCGTCGGGTTCGTTTTCCAGGTGTACCATCTGCTCCCCGAATTGACCGCGTTGGAGAACGTCTGTTTGCCGGCGCGCGTCGCCAGGATTTCCGCTGCCGTCTCCGGGGAGCGCGCCGGCCATTTGCTGCAACGGGTGGGTTTGGGTGACCGCCTGGAGCATAAGCCTTCAGAGTTGTCCGGCGGCGAGCAGCAACGGGTGGCCATTGCCCGTGCGCTCATCAACCAGCCGGAGCTGCTTCTGGCCGACGAACCCACCGGAAACCTCGATTCGCACACCGGGAGCGAAATTATTGAACTTCTGAAAAAACTGAGTGTCGAAAGGCAGATGACGCTGGTAATTGCCACCCATGACACCAAAGTTGCGGCTCACGCGCAGCGCGCCGTGGAGCTTGCCGATGGCCACTTCGCTTGAAAATGTGGCGCGCCGCGTTAAATTCCCATAGCCATGCTTGAGGATCGAGATTATATGCGCCAGCCGGCTTACTACGAGCCGCGCTTGTCCGCCACCGTCTCGCTGTTGATTGTCAACGCGATCGTGTTCATCGCTCAACTCGTGTCCTGGCACCAGGGCAGCGGGGACTTTCAAGACCAATACTTCGCTTTGAGCCTCGCCGGACTGGAATCTGGCTATGTCTGGCAACTGCTGACGTTTCAATTCATGCATGCCGGGTGGTTGCATATTTTTTTCAATTCGGTCGTCATCTTCTTCTTTGGCCGGGCGGTTGAACAGGCGATTGGCGCAAGAAAATTTTTAATGCTCTATTTTACCAGCGGCATAATGGGGGGCCTGGTGCAAATGCTCCTGGCATTGGCAATTCCCACCTTCGACGGCGCCGTCGTGGGCGCGTCGGCCGGGGCCGCCGGATTAATTGGCGCATTTTCGGTGATGCACTGGGAGGAACGATTCACGCTGTTCATCTACTTTTTCCCGGTCAATCTTCGGGGGAAAACGCTCTTATGGGGCAGCATCGCGGTTGCGCTCATCAGCATGGCATTTCCAAACAACGTGGCCAATGCCGCGCATCTGGGGGGAATTATCACCGGCGCATGGCTGACCCGGTGGATCATCCGGGGCGGCTTCTCCTGGCCGTCGTTGCGCCATGAACCACGCGAATATGCCTCGACGCGCCCGCGCAAAAAACTCTGGGGCTCCGCAATTCCGCCCGAAGAGGATTTGTCCGCCGATGATTTCCTGAAGAGCGAAGTGGATCCGATTCTCGATAAAATCTCCGCGCACGGCATCCAAAGCCTGACCACCCGGGAGCGGGAAATTCTCGAAAGAGCAAGGTCAAAGATGACTAAACGGTGAGGGGAGCGCGGGACACGAAGTGGGGAATTTAAACAGAAGGCTGATGCCAAAACTTTAACAGAAGGAACCCCGAAAGCTTTCGGGGGACGCCGCTTTGGGGAGGCGTTGGGTTCGTGAACTGTCATGGAGATTTGGGAAATGCCCTCAATTTGAAAGCGGTGTCACAGCCACCGCCGTGCAAGACGACAAGCGTTTTTGGGCGTGTGGGCTTTTCCGCAAGGCTGAAAGTGCCTCCTCAGTTTGGAACGAATAATGATGAAACCGCGTGACCGCATGCGCCTGTTCCCAAGACCTGACGGCCGCTGCACCCTTCAGTTTGGTGTTGAGCGATAAGAATTGGATGTCATTATTGCGGTCGTGAACCAGCCGCCCGTTGCCGTTGCTCAGCTATATTGAATCGTTAGGACCGCGTTCACGTATGCAACAGCAATTCGACACAGTTGTCAGTTATCTGAGCATCATTTCTACTATTATCACCGTCATTACCCTTCTCAGTTGTCTTGTATGGTTAAACGCACGCGCACGAAAGATAAAGCTCACAAGGCTGCGGATTGCCGGTTATGATAGAAATGGCGAATGCGCATCGATAAGATCGTCTCTGCAAGGACGTCGATGGAAATTCGTGGAAATAAATGGCGGACGGACAATTCCGCCGCCGCTCAGAAGCTATGGCGGACAGGTTCCACCTTC
This sequence comes from Verrucomicrobiia bacterium, assembly GCA_030044395.1. GTDB lineage: Bacteria > Verrucomicrobiota > Verrucomicrobiia > Limisphaerales > UBA11358 > UBA11358. The sequence goes on along the minus strand of JASHVW010000122.1, from coordinate 218 downwards.
GCCGAAGGAAAAGTCGCGGAGTGGAGAATTTTCCGCGCGCATTTGACTTATGCGGTGTTCTGATGAATTGCCGAGGCGGATTTGATGGTCTGAAAATGAAGTCTCCGAAGGCTGCGGCGGATAGGCCGACCGTCCCGCAGGGACGGGAAAATTTCTGTGGACGATTACCAGCCACCTTGTGGCTGGCTAATTTCCAGCGTCGCTCCGCGACAATTGAA
>JASHVW010000121.1 GCA_030044395.1 Verrucomicrobiia bacterium | reverse complement strand
TGAAGAATCGTAATCGCGCCCAAATACCGCGATGCCGTTTGGCGTGAATATTGGCGCAAACGTCCCGTATCGCGGCCGCGGCTTGGCGTGCAGCACGCCGTGTGTGTCCAGCACAAACCACCGGATGTTCGCCTCCCGCAAAAAAACTTCCACGCCGTCCACATAAGCGCATTCCGGCAGCCATATCCCCCGCGGCTCCCGCCCAAAACAGCTTTGATAATGATCGCGCGCCGTGAAAATTTGCCCGCGAATCGAGGACGGATGATTGGCAAGCATCGGCAGCAACGCGTGGGTCGCCGCCGTGGTGATGATTTCCACCCGGCCTTCTTCCTGATATTTACGGAACGTGGCCACCAAGTCGCTCCCGCAACCCTCCCACGTGTCGCGGATCGTGGTGAAACGATGATGATACATCCACGCCAATTCGCGAAAGGCCCGGTCCCAATGGGTGCGGTGAATTTCTTTCTCCGTGAGCGCGATCAGGTCGTTCAGATGCGCTTCGTACCGCCGTTGTAACATCGGATCGGCCAGCATCGTGCAAAGCGTCGGCGAAAGCGACAGCGTTATTGGCGCCTCCATTCCGTCCCGCCGCCAGCCTTCCAAAATTTGAACCAGGGGAATGTAGGTCTCGGTGATCGCCTCGAGGAGCCAGCTCTCCTCAAGAAATTTTTCACCCTCCAGATGGCGCACAAACGGCAAATGTGCATGGAGTATAAGTGACAGACAGCCTTGCATCAGGAAGTTTGACTTTATTCGAGCCAGTCCGCAATCCATTCCGCAATCGCCTTGGCCCTGATCAAAATAACCACGCCAACCATCACCGGAATCGAATTCGTCACGATCGGAAGCACCCGGATAGACTCGGGATGTTTCGGTTCAAAACATCGCGTCAAATACAACGCCGTGTCCAAAAAACCCACCAGCATCACGCATAGCGCTACCAGACGAACCAGCATTAAGGCTCCGCGATGCGACGCGTCCATATCAGACGCTCTCCGGCACCGGCGGCCGGAGCGACGGATCTTGCGGGTGGGCCCCCACGTCGCCAAAATATTGTGTCTCCCGGCTGAATTTCAATTCCGCCGCGCGCGCATCCGTCCCGTCCGCCGAAACCGCCACGGCTGGCAAATCATAGTTTCCGTCTGGCAGCGAGAAGCGGTAGCTGAAGGAGCCGTCCGGGCGTAGCCGGATTTCATGCCCGCCCAGCGTCACCTTCGCATCCGGCTCCGTCGCGCCGTAGATGATCAATTCTGCATTGACGTTGAACCAGAACCCCTTCATCCGTTCCACGCCCCCCAAGGGACTGGAAAAACTCGAAACCCCAAAAGAAGAAATTCCAGGTGACGAAATCTCTTGCGCCAGCCGCCGCCGGATCAATTCGGTGATCTCCATCGAACCCATCCACACCCGCCGCATCGGGTCAAGACGGACAATTTTCGCCAGCGCCTCCTCTTGTCGCTGCGTCCAGTGCTGGCCGTTGCCGGCCAGACGCGGTAATTCCGGATGCCCCCCGCGCCGCAGTTCCTCGATTGCCTGCGTCAACGGAACATGTTCCATCACCGCCGCCTTCACAATTTCCATTAGCCGTGCAAATGGAAATTCATACGGTATCGTCGCAAATTCAACCTCATCATCGGGTGATACCGCGTCCGGTGGTGTTACCGTGGCTGCCGAAGAAGTCACCCGGGTCCACCGGCCCACCGCCGAATAAAACCCCAGCTCCGCCGCATACGAACTTCCCGCCCGGTCAACGTGCGCAAACCAGTGCCGCGATTCGGGATGCACATGGATTTCATAGATTGGATGCCCGGCAATCCCGCCGGGGTAAATCCGCAAAACCAAATGGCCGTCTGCCGAACGCGCGTTCAATTTGGCCTGTTGTTCCTGCGTCAAATCCCAATTGGCATAAAGCCAATGAGGGTCGCGCGCTGTCAGAAACAGCTTCTTTGTTCCGTAAGCCTCCGGCAGCTCTCGCTCGGATGCCCCCGCGATCTGCGCTGCCGGCTCCGTTCCAAGCGCATATTTCTTCCCCGGACCGCCCGCAGGCAATACCAGCGTCTCATCCCCTTCCAGCAGGATCTGCGGCACTTCGATCTTCTTTCGGCGTGTATAAACGCGGGGCACCCGTGTCTCGGCGCTCACTTTCACTTCCGGCTCGACCGTCCCCGATTTCGCACGACCTCGCTTTAATGATGCCGTAACGGTTTCGAGGGTCGAGGCACTGGATTCTTTGATTCTTTTGGTCGGCGAACTTTTGGTTTTGGGCGGGTCAGGGTTATCGTGGGCTCTCATGGCTGATTCTTCACTTGGGTTTTCAGTCGCGTCTCGCGCGGGGCGGACATTGGTTTTCTTCTTTTCAATTAAAGCCGATGATTTTGTTTTCATACCGCATATCCCTCGCTTTTGGCATCACCTTCAACATCTAATATTATAGCCAGAAACATTTATGCGCAATGGAAATCTCGCTTGTGAATAACTTTTTCTCAAAACTTACTTGCCAACCTCGGGAAAATAAGTATTTGATAACCACACCCTTTGAGAATGAGCGCCCCTGATGCAAATAAACCGGTCACGATATTTATCGTGGATGACGAACCTTTGATCCTCGATTTGGCCAGGTCCGCCCTCGTGGCCACAGACTTCATCGTGTGTACCTATCGCGACCCTAAAAAGGCCCTTCTCGATTATCCCGCCGCCATGCCCGAAGTCATTGTCACCGACTACGCAATGACAACCATGAATGGCATGGATTTAGTCCGCGAATGCCGCTGCATCAACCCACGCCAGAAATTCATCCTCATCAGCGGAACCGTGGATGAAACCATCTTTGCGGACGAACCCGTTAAACCGGACCTTTTTCTTGCCAAACCGTATCAAATACGCGAGTTTGTTGACACGATACAAAAACTCGCAAAACGATGAATAGGATCGCATGACCCGATCACAAAGAATTACTCGGGGCATCACCATTGTGGTGGTGGCCGCCGTTGTCATCGCCGCCGTCGTCCTCGTTTCGAACCTGGACCGAATCGTCAAAACCGGCGTGGAAACTTACGGCCCCAAAATCACGGGAGTCACCGTCACCGTGGATGCGGTGCATATCGGCCTGCTCAACGCTTCCGCTCATATCAAAGGGTTGGTCGTCGGCAATCCCAAAGGTTACCAATCCCCTCAAGCGATCAGCATCGGTGCCATCGGCGCCGCCATTGATCCCACCACCGTCTTCTCCCAGAAAACCAGAATTCGCTTCGTCAGAATCGAATCCCCGGAAATCACCTTTGAAGGCGGATTGGATGGCAATAATCTCAGCGCCATTCTCGACAATGTCAATGGCTCCGAAAGGTCCGGCGGCCCCACTGTCACCAATGCCGTCGGCAATCCTAGGCCGCCAAAAAAATATGAAGTGGACGACCTCGTCATCTCCGGTGCTAAAGTCAACGGCGCCATCATCCTCTTCGGTGGCAAGCAAGTTTCCATCCCCAATCTCTCCCTGCCCGAAATCCATCTTACCAACCTGGGTCAGGGCGCCGGCGGCATCACGATCACCGATTTGACGCGCCAGATCCTTCAAGCCATCACCACTTCTACGGTCACGGCGGTCACCAGCCGGGCCAACAACCTCGGCGGCGCCGCCGAAAATCTCGGCAAACAAGGCGTCAACAGCGTGAAAAAAGCCTTCGGCAATCTCCTCGGAAAATAATCCGGAGTGTGGCATTCCCAGCCGTGCCCCGTCCATTGCGCCCGGAGATTCCGGCCATAAGTGGCGTCCGATGGGACAAGACAGCAGCGAAGAGGAGGCGATTCGACTCGTTCCCTTTTTTTCAAATCCAACCCTCAACTTAAGACCTCTCTTATCGGTCTGAGCTTTGCATATGCATCATTGACAAACACGCCTAACGTGCCCGGTTACGGTTTGACCCGGTCTCGCGATTTTGCGGGGGAGGGGGCCGGTTGCATGTCCATAAAAATTGCCGCTTGGACGGCTCGCTGGGGCGAGTCAATCAAATAACTCCCTAAAACGGTCAAAATCCTCACCTCACCATTGTTCTCTATGTGCCGCCAGGCATAACAGGTTTTGGCATCCCTATGCCCGCTTAAATCGAACACCTCAACGCTCCCTTTCCATATGGTCTTTTGTCCCTCCATCATTTCATGGACGAAAACTGATTCGCGGTGGTTGGGTTTGCACTGGTGCTTTAATTGAATTGCCGCCCGGAGCACGTCAATATGCTCTGGCTCTTCATGCTCAGACTCTTGCGATTTGAACTTCCGCGACATCACGAAAACATTGTTTTGAGCAATTAACAGACCAATCTCAAAATACTGCAAATTCAGCAGAAAATTGTAGAAACCACCCCGAATTTCCAAAGGCTTCTCAAGCTATTTGCAATCAACACCTTGCATTATTCACGCCCGAACAGCGCGCATATTGCAAACTAATGCTAACCCGCACCGAAGTCTGAACGTGGACCGAATTCTTCGGAAAATACGAATGGCTTATTGCTGAATCTGTTTGGTTCAACCAGAAACCCTCCGTCTCTGCCGGGGGGATCGCAAAGTCTGACAATTCCGGATGTGTGTGGAAAGGGGCGTTCAGGGATCCATTCAGGACGGATCAACCGCGCGGTTTTGGAGTGCGTCAGTCCTCTTGCGCTCTGGGAGTGGCGGCGGCGCTGAAAATGATCCCGCGCCTGCGGTCGCGGTCCAAGACGCAAGCACGAAGCGAAGGTTCATGCTGCCCAAGTGCGTTCCTTTTTGGAGATCGAGGCTTCGAAGCCGCGTTCGATCTTGCCCGAAGGGCCGAGCGGCCTTGAGCCGCTCTCACTTTTCCAAGCCTACGGTTTTGCCGGAGGTCGCTGCCAGCGTGTGTGAAAAACAGGCCGGCGGAGGGATTCCAGTTTACCCGCAGGGCTTTCCTCTTTCCGCTCCCTTCCTCTTTACCCACTTCGCACTACTTCAATTCGCCGGCACCGTCTCATCCGGCTGTGCGGCCAGGGCCGAGCGGACCACTTTCAGCATTTCATCGAAATTGAGTGGTTTTGGAAAAAACGCCAGCACCCCGCCGGCGTTGGCGCGTTGCTTGTTTTTATCGTCATCCATGCCGCTGATGATAACGATCGGGATATTTTTCGTTTCCTCCACGTTGTGAAGCCAATCCATTATGCGGAACCCGTCCCACAACACGCCCGTAAATCCGTCCACGACCCGGTTTCCCACCGTCCCGAGTGGGAACCCGATATCCAGCAGAATCATGTCCGGAATTTCCTTGCGCGCCAGCTCGACGCCTCTCGACGCGTTGATCGCCGTAAATACTTGAAACCCGGCCTTCTGTAACTTGATGGAAACAGTCTTCAAGATGATTTCGTTATCATCAATGACAAGAATCCTTTTCTGGATGCTTTTAGCAGGCGTCTCTTCGATCATAAAGTTTCTTCCGTGCCCGATTTATTTCTCCAAAACTGTGAACTAAAATAGGCAAAGAATCCCGTTGGTGCAAATCATTTTTAATCGATCTTTAAGCCTTTTGATTGACAACTGTCACAACACGTTGCGCATTAGTAGCTTATTTGCATTCAAGAAATAAGATTTTCAAATCTGGCGCTGGAATTTTGGCGGCTGGCAAGGCGCGAGCGAGGGGCATATCCGTCCCGACGAGGCCGGCTAACGAGCGAGCAACGCCGCCAGCCGATAAAAGAACAAGTCAGGTTGGAAAGGCTATTTCTTGACGGCTCGTCGAATAGTGGAGCGCATTCAATCCTCGCCCCGGTCTGGCGACAAATTCCTGCTTCGTTTGTGCAATTATGTGCCGTCGATGCGCTGCGCCACGCATCGCAAATTCATTTGCAAATCGGCCTGCCTCTTATTGGCTTGTCATCCATGAATCATTTGCTCAGACTGCCACCATTCATGAAACGGCTGACTTTGTTCGCACCAATTCTGTTCATTTTTTTGCCACTCCAAAACGGTTTGGCCCAGACGGGGCCCGTTTATATGGACCCCCACGCGCCTCTCGAACAGCGCGTGGACGATCTGTTTGGCCGGCTGACCGAGGACGAAAAATTGTCGCTGCTGGGCGGGACTGGTTTCACGACCCAACCCATCCCGCGGCTCGGCGTTCCCGCCATGGCGATGGCCGATGCCGGCCAGGGCGTCCGCGGCGGTCAGGACAGCACCTTGGGTCCCGCCACCGCATTTCCGGCAGGAGTCTTGATGGCTTCATCCTGGGACACGAATTTGCTGTGGCGCATCGGACAGGCCATCGGCGACGAAGGGCGCAACAAAGGCTCCGGGGTTCAGGTCATGCTGGGGCCTGCCGTGAACATTCAACGTTCGCCATTGGGCGGACGCAATGCCGAGTACTTCAGCGAGGATCCCTGTCTCGCCGCGCAAATGGCCGTCCATTTCATCCAGGGGCTGCAAAGCACCGGCATTTCTGCGTGTGTAAAACATTTCGTCTGCAACAATGAGGAAGTTGACCGGAGCTACGTGAATGTCATCGTGGGCGAACGCGCCCTCCGGGAAATTTACCTTCCCGCTTTCGAGGCGGCGGTGAAAGAGGGAAAAGTTGGGTGTGTAATGGACGCGTACAACCAGGTCAATGGCGCCCATTGCAGTGCCAATCCCTTTTTGCTCACGGAAATCTTGAAGCACGAATGGGGTTTTGACGGGTTGGTCATGTCGGACTGGGGGGCCGTTCATGAGACCGCTGCCGTCCAGGCGGGCAACGATTTGGAGATGCCCACCGGCGAAAACATGAATGTGCCAGCCCTCAAAGCCGCCCTGGCCGGCGGAACCGTCACTCAGGCCGCTGTGGATGATTCGGTCCATCGCATCTTGCGGACAATCATCCGCGTCGGTTTGCTTGATGGTCCGATGCATCCGGACGCCAGCCAGGTCAATTCTCCCGCGCACCAGCAGCTCGCGTTGGAAGCGGCGGAAAAGGGAATCGTCCTCTTGAAAAACCAACGGAATGTCCTGCCGTTGGACCGGAATCGCATCCACTCCATCGCCGTCATTGGCGAGCCTGCCCGTCATCTCCAGGTCGGCGCGCTGGGCAGCCCGGGAGTGCAGCCATTCCAAACAGTGGAGTTGCTCGATGGCATCCGGCAATCGGCTGGCGATGCCATCACCGTCCGCTACGCTGCCGCCGGGATAGACGGCGTCCCATTGCCCGTTTCGGACGTCACCGTGCCGGATGATCCCGCAGTACATGGATTCCACGCCGAATATTACAGAAACCCTGACCTCGCAGGCTCCCCGTCGCTCGTGCGCGTGGACCCGGAAATTGACATTGAAAACCAAAGTTCCATCGCTCCTGGTTTTCCGACCACATATTTCAGTGTCCGGTGGACGGCCAGGCTCGTCGTCCCCGTCAGTGGCGACTATCATCTCACCTTCACCGGTGACGATGGTTATCGTCTCTTTTTGGATGGGAAAACCCTGATTGATAATTGGGTCAAGGAGCCTGCCACAGCCATGGACACCAAGATCTCTCTTGAAGCCGGCAAACCTTATGATCTGCGGATTGAATATTTCCAGGCTGGCGGCGATTATGTCGCGCGCCTGGGTTGGCGGCTTCCGGAAGCAGTGCCCTACGGCGACGCCATCGCCGCCGCAAAAAATTCCGACGTTGCCGTGGTCTGTGTTTCCACGGATGGCACCGATGGCGAAGGCAACGACCGTCCCTCGATGGACTTGCCGCACGACCAGGCGGCGTTGATTCGCGCCATCGCTGCCGTCAACAAAAAGACCATTGTCGTGATGAACAACGGGACCCCCGTTATCATGACCAACTGGTTGAAACAGGTGCCCGGAGTCATCGAAGGCTGGTATCCTGGAGAAGAAGGCGGCGCCGCCATCGCAGCCATTTTGTTCGGAGACGTCGATCCCTCCGGGCGCCTTCCCACCACCCTGGGCGCGAGCCGTGATGATTATCCCGACGCGGGCAATTTCCCTGGCCAGCATGGCCAGGTTCACTATGCCGAGGGCATTTATGTGGGCTACCGGCATTTTGACAAGGCCGGCATCCAGCCGCTTTTCCCGTTTGGTTATGGGTTGTCCTACACCACTTTCAAATTCAGGGACCTGAAACTTTCAAACGCGTCAATGGCTCCGGGCGGGAGCGTGGAGGCCACTGCGGAAATCACCAATACGGGCAGGCGCGCAGGCGAGGAAGTCGTGCAGCTTTACATTCACGATCTCCACCCCAAAATTGACAAACCCGTGCGCGAGTTGAAGGGTTTCTCGAAAGTCGCTCTCCTCCCGGGCGAAACCAAAACGGTTCATTTCACCATCCAACCCCGTGACCTCGCCTATTTTGATGTTCCAAGTCACCAATGGAAGGCGGATGCCGGAGTGTATGAGATCGAGGTGGCCGCCTCGTCGCGCGACATCCGGCAAATATCGAAGGTGAGACTGACCGAGGATTTCTCCGTAGCGCCGTAGGCAGGCGTGCTTGAGCGGTTTAAAAAATACTGTAGCCACTCGGGGGGAAAGGAATGGGAAGCGGTCTTTTTGGGTTTTGGCGTCGTTTCGGCTCAGTCACAGGGTTTTCA
>JASHVW010000120.1 GCA_030044395.1 Verrucomicrobiia bacterium | reverse complement strand
GGAAATGCCGTAGGGGGGACAGAGACCGCAAACTTCGCAGTTGACCGCAGATCAAAGAACTTTTCCTGAAAGGCTCCAGCGACAAAAGAGGGCCGGAGAAAGAATCTCCGGCCCTGTTCCTCCGACCCGGTTCGTCAAGAGCAACCGAGGCTTTCGCCACAGTTTAAACATTTAAAACACGCGCCGTTGCGGACGGCTACGTGGCCGCAATTGGGACAGGTCGGCGCGTCCTGCTGATTGGTAATCATCGCCGTGAGGGTGAGGACGGGTTGCGAGTGGCCGTTTCCATTTTTCAGTTCGACAACGTCGGATTCTTCCGCGATGGGGAGCTCGGGCACGGGCCGGTTTATTTTCTTTTTTAATTCCTCCGCCAGGCCGGGCATGGCCAACTCGGGTTGGTTGAGAGCGGCGGCCAGGTTCTCGCGGTAGCCGGGAATGAATTGCAGCGCGAGCCAGCGGAAGACGTAATCGGTGATGGAAGCGGCGTTGCGGATTTCCTTGTTTTTCGTAAAACCGCTTGGCTCAAAACGCTGGTGGGCGAACTTGCGGACGAGAGCTTCGAGCGGCACTCCATATTGCAGCGCCATGCTGGTGAGAGTGCCGATGCCGTCCATCAAACCTCCGATGGTGGAGCCTTCTTTGGCCATAGTGATGAAGAGTTCGCCAGGTTGGCCGTCTTTAAAAAGGCCGACGGTGAGATAGCCTTCGTGGCCGGCAATGTCGAATTTGTGGGTTACGGCCGTGCGGGTATCGGGGAGGCGGCGGCGCAACGGTTTGCCGGCTTCGCCCAGCAATCTGGCGACGTCTGCTTCCAGTTCCTTGATGCGATTTTCAAGCGCGGAATTTTGCGGGGCGTTATTATCGCCGCCTTCGTTGGTCTTTTTTGTGTTCAGGGGCTGGGAGCGTTTGGAGCCATCGCGGTAAATGGCGACGCATTTGAGGCCCATTTTCCAGGCCTGGATGTACGTGTCGCGGATTTCCTCAATGGTGGATTCATTGGGCATGTTGACAGTTTTGGAGATGGCGCCGCTGATGAAGGGCTGGGCGGCGGCCATCATCTCGAGGTGCGCCAGATAATGGATGCTGCGTTTGCCGCGATGGGGTTTGAAGGCGCAATCGAATACGGGCAAATGCTCGGGCTTTAACCCGCTCCTGACGGGAGCGCCGTTTTCTTCGACGTCCTCGATGGTATCAAATTTTTCGATATGCTGGATGATGCCCTCGATTTCCCGCGGGTTGTAGCAAAGGCGCTGGAGGGCATGGGGGACGCCGCGATTGACAATTTTCAGCATGCCGCCGCCGGCGAGCAGTTTGTATTTCACGAGGGCGATATCTGGTTCCACGCCGGTGGTGTCGCAATCCATGAGGAAAGCGATGGTGCCGGTTGGGGCCAAGACAGTGACCTGGGCGTTGCGGTAGCCGGCTTGTTTGCCACGGGCGAGGGCACGTTCCCACGTCTGGCGGGCGTGTTTTTTCAAATAGCCAAACTCCTCGCTGGGACGGATTTCTTCGACGGCGTCGCGATGCAACTGGATGACGTCGAGCATGGACTGAACATTGTCTTTGGCCAGCGGTTTGGAAACGTGAGCGCACCGGGCGTCGCGATAACCAGGGAAAGGGCCGAGGTTGGCGGCGATTTCGGCGCTTTGCTCGTAAGCGTGGCCGGTCATGATGGCGGTAATGGCGCCGGCAAGGGCGCGGCCTTCGTTGCTGTCGTAAGGCAGGCCATAGCTCATGCAGAGGGAGCCGAGATTGGCATAGCCGAGGCCGAGCGTGCGGAAGATGTGGGAATTTTCAGCGATATCCTTGGTGGGATAACTGGCATTGTCCACGAGGATTTCCTGTGCGGTAATAAAGATGCGGACGGCGGCTTTAAAACGTTCGACATCAAATTTTCCGTCTTCGCGCTTGAATTTCATCAGGTTCAACGAGGCGAGATTGCAGGCGGTGTTATTGATGAAAACGTATTCGCTGCACGGGTTGGTTGAATGGATGGGCTCGGTGCCCTTGCAGGTGTGCCATTTCTGGATGGCACCATCGTATTGCATGCCAGGGTCGCCGCAGATATGGGTGCCTTCGGCTATTCTCATGAGCAATTTGGCGGCGTCCTTCTTTTGGAGCGGTTTGCCGCCTTGGGTGACGTTGCGCGTCCACCATTCCTTGCCCGCCAGCGCGGCGCGCATGAAATCATCGCTCGCGCGCACAGAGAGGTTTTCGTTTTGATACATGACGCTGCCGTAGGCATCGCCGTTGTAGGAGCCGTCGTAGCCTTGCTCGATCAAAGCCCAGGCTTTCTTCTCCTCTTTTTGCTTGGCGTCGATGAATTCCTCGATGTCGCCGTGCCAATCGCGGAGGGTATTCATTTTGGCGGCGCGGCGGGTTTTACCGCCGGACTTAACGACATTGGCGACCTGGTCATAGACCCTGAGGAAGCTCATCGGGCCGCTCGGGCGTCCACCGCCGCTGAGTTTTTCCTTGCTGGAGCGAAGAGGAGTGAGATCGGTGCCGGTGCCGGAGCCGTATTTGAAGAGCATGGCTTCACTGGAGGCGAGCCGCATGATGTCTTCCATGTTGTCCTCGACGGACTGGATGAAGCAGGCGCTGCCCTGGGG
>JASHVW010000119.1 GCA_030044395.1 Verrucomicrobiia bacterium | reverse complement strand
AGCTCGCGGATCTCGCGGTCTTCGTTCAGCAATTGGCCGAATTCTTTCTTTCCGGCATACCACTTCGAGCGCCAGTCCTTGTTGACGGCGACGCGGAGACCGATTGGATTTGTTTTTTGGCCCATAGTTTATTCGTCGGACAGGGTAATTTTAATATGACAACGGCGTTTGATGATTGGACCGGCGGAACCACGCGCCTTTGGAGTGAAACGTTTAATGCTCGTGGCCGTGCCGGCGACGGCTTCTATGATGCGCAAAGTTTCCGGCTTCAGCTTGTTATTGTTTTCGGCGTTGGCGATGGCCGATTTCAACGTCTTGGAAACCGCACGCGCCCCTTTGCGCGGCACCACGGCCAGGACCGCCTGCGCCTCCAGCGCGGGCAACCCCTGGATTTGCCGCACCACCTCCCGCATTTTCTGCGCGGACATTGGAATATTTTTGGAAATGGCGAAAACTTCCATGTTATTTGGCCTCCGCTTTTGCAGTGTGAGCGCCGTGTTTCTTAAACACACGCGTGGTTGAAAATTCCCCGAGCCGATGACCGACCATATTTTCCGTGACAAAGACCGCATTGAAGATTTTTCCGTTGTGAACATTGAAGGTGAGTCCGACGAAATCCGGCGTAATCATAGACCGGCGCGACCAGGTCTTGATCGGCGTCTTGGATTTTTCGTCCTTGGCCTTCTGGATTTGTTCCTGAAGCGGGAAATCAACAAACGGGCCTTTTTTGATGGAGCGTCCCATAATTATTTTATTTCACTTTGATTGGCAATCCGTTGCGGCGGACAACGATGAAACGGTTCGAATATTTGTATTTGTGGCGCGTCTTGCCGCCCTTCGCAATTTTGCCCCACGGCGACATCAATTGCTGCCAGCCGCCCCCGGATTTTGATTTGCCCGCGCCGCCGCCGTTCGGATGGTCCACCGGATTGCGCGTCACGCCGCGGTTAATCGGCCGGATGCCGCGATGCCGCGAACGGCCGGCCTTTCCTAAAATGATATTTTCATGCTCGGTGTTACCGACCTGGCCGACGGTGGCGTAGCACTCCTGGTTCACCCGCCGGATTTCGCCCGAAGGCAGCCGGATCTGCGCGTAGCCCTGGTCAAGCGACATCAATGTGGCTGCGCCGCCAGCCGAACGGACCATTTGTCCGCCGCGACCGGGTGTCAATTCGATATTATGAATGGCGATGCCGACCGGAATTGACTTGAGGGGAAGCGCATTGCCGATTTCGGGGGCAGCCGCCGGTCCGCTGGAGATTTTCCCGCCAACCTGAATGCCGACCGGCGCGATGATATAACGCTTTTCGCCATCGGCATATTGCAACAGCGCCAGGCGGGCCGAGCGCATCGGGTCGTATTCAATCGCCGCAACCGTGGCTTCCACGCCGTGCTTATTGCGCTTAAAATCCACCAGCCGGATTTTTTGCTTGTGACCGCCGCCGATACCGCGCGCGGTGACGCGACCGTAGGCATTGCGGCCACCGGTTTTCTTGCGAATCTCGACGAGCGATTTCTCGGGCGTCGCTTTCGTAATGTCGCTATAGTCCGCGATAGTGACGTATCGCGTGGACGGCGTTAGCGGTCTAAATGTTTTAACTGGCATAAAAGCAAACGTTTTATACAACAACTTTGAAGTCAACAGGCCATCATTCCTGTTTCTGTGCGAAAGCAGTTATCGGTCTGCGAACAATGTTGTCCCCGAACCTTTTGGGCGACGAGGAGCGGTTAAAGTATCATGCACCGATTTCGACGCAAGGGTTTTTTTAAAGAATTTTTGAAGATCCCCCCGGCGTTGAAAAGCCAGGGCGCAGAAGCGCGCATTTGCGCCGGATTTCGTTACTCGTTTTTGGGTCGGCCCAATTTTTTGGCTGATGAAATTAGGACCTGCAAAATATGCTGAAATTAGGTGAAATGCAGGGGTTTTACGATGTTAAGATACTCTACCTGTGGCACTTACACATTTTTCATAGCTTTTGATCGGGTGGCGGCGGCCAATCACAGGAGATTAAGGGGCGCTGAATCGGTTAGTAGAAAGCAGACCAGTCTTCGCTTCTGTTCGCCGCGGCAAGAAGCGGAAAGTGGCGTCAGGCAAGGGGCGCATAGGGGCGGGGAAGTACCAAACTCCAAACGCCAAGCTTCCGCCGTCGCCGCACTTCCGTCTTCGTCACAATGCGACGCGACAAGATGGCGGACGGGCCAGAGAAGCTCCATGATCGAAGATTCAAGGACAGGGACCAGAAAGCGGAAGGTGGGGCCGGGATGATTTTGAACAAAAGGAAAGGGAGGGATCGGTGGCCGGAAACAATTCTGCGCCGGCGCGGATGCGGTGCAGTTGGAGTGGGAAAAGCGGCAGAGGACTGCCGCAGCCCAAAACAGGGCTGTTGCCATTCCTTTGGATATTGCCTATTGGCTGGGCGTGGGGCGATGATAAATGCACCAACCGTAGCTGCCGAGGTGGAAGTTGGGTGGGACAACGTCAACCGGGGCGGGGTTGTCAGTGATATTTACCGGCTCAAAACCTGTCGTATCGGACAGCGTAAGCGATCCTGTGGCGGGGCAGCTTGACAGGTTGATCAAAACCAGAAACTCATCCCTGGCATCCTGCCGCAGCATGGTAACAACTTGTCCCGGGGCCGTGTTGTCCACCCAGACCACTTGTCCGTTGTAAAACGCGGGGTTTTGTCTGCGAAGTTTGATCAATTCCCGGTAAATGGCGCGCAGA
>JASHVW010000118.1 GCA_030044395.1 Verrucomicrobiia bacterium | reverse complement strand
ACCGCAGTCCTTCCCCAAAGTTGTGCCAAAGCCTTTGCCGGGCCTGTCTATGAAGGCTCTGCCGCGATTACCAATTCCAAAACCGGGGATCGCCTGGAATTTGTGTGGGACCCATTGGAGAACAACGTGCTTGGACTGTGGCTCACGCGCGGAGGGTGGCACGGCCACCACCATTTCGCCTTGGAACCAATGAACGCCGGCCACGACTCGTTAGCGCTGGCAGCGGAGAGGAAAGATGCCGCCACAATTTCCGGCCACAGCTCCACCCATTGGCGATTATGCCTTCGCGTTTCCTCAAAAGCCTCTTGCTCGATATTATGAAGCATTTTTCGCAAGCAAGGTGTTGCGTTCCACGGCGTCGTGTTTGAGAATTATGCGATTTGAGAATGATGCGGTGGAGATGCGTTTCAACAGGCCTTGCTAAAAACTTTTTTCCCCGGTACCGGGGATCATTCCCTGCCGGGTGGCGGCCCGCCGTTATGGTTTGCCGTTGGCCGGCGACTTTACCATGACAATAAATGTGACCCGTGTCCCCTTGGAGGGCATACTTTGAATACGGCATTGGCCGCCGATTTCCTCGATTCGTTTCAGCATGTTTGCCAGGCCGTGGCCGGTCAAAATCCGCGGCTGGCCGGGCGCCGGTTTCCCGCCTGCCTGGTTTGAATCGAAACCCTCGCCGTCATCTTCGATCGCCAGGGAAAAACCCGATTCAATCAATTCGAGGGAGACGCGGACTTCGGTCGCTCCACTGTGCTTGGTTGTGTTGTTGAGGGCCTCCTTGACGGCCAAAAAGAGATTGTGGCGGACCTCGGCGGTGAGCGGCCAGGCGGGCAATTGCATGGGCAGGTCCAGCCGGCAGCGAATGCCGGCGGCGCTTAAGAAGTCCTGCGCATATTTTCCCAGATAACCGACCAAACTGTCAAACGTGTCGTGCTGCGGACTGACGGCCCAAACGATTTCATCCATGGCGCGCGTCAAATCGCGGGCGGTGGAGTAAATCCGATCCAGCTGGATTTCCGATTCTTGTCCGTCCTCGGCGCGGCGCGACTGGCTCAGTAACATGATACGAGTGAGGCTGGCGCCGAGGTCGTCGTGAATATCCTGGGCAATGCGGGCGCGTTCTTTTTCCAGGGCGCGTTGGCGTTCCAAGTGCTCCATTCGCCTGCGCAGGCGGCGTTTGGTGACATAACGGGCGCCGAGGCCAACGGCGAGCATTCCCGCGAGGATGGCAGAGCTGATGAACCACCCGGTCTGCCAGAGCCAGGGGATGACCGTCAGCGCGAGCGTGGCGCCTTCCTCATTCCAAACGCCATCGTTGCTGCAAGCGATGACATGAAACGTGTAATTGCCCGGCTTCAAATAACTGTAATACGCCACGCGCCGGGCGCCGACGTCTTCCCATTTTTGTTCCAATCCTTCCAGGCGATATTTGAACCGGACCCGTTCGGGCGAAACCAGGCTCAAGCCGGTGTAGCGAATTTCGAGCCGGTGTTTGCCTGGAGGAATCCGTATTTGCGCGGCGCCATCCGGTCCATGAGTCACCACCTGGTCATCCACGGTCACTTCTTCAATCAAAACAGGCGGTGGAAAGGGATTGGTGATAATTTTGGACGGGTCAACGACGGCAAGCCCTTTGATGGTGGGGAACCACAGCCGCCCATCAGAAGTACGGCACCCGGAAGGTTGGAACCCGCCGGAGCATTCCAGCGTGGCCAGCCCATTAGCCTCGTCAAGGACCAAACAATTGACGGTGGCAATTTTCCCATCGGCGCAATCGTTTAGATCGGCGCGGCTGGCCCGAAAGATTCCACCGTAGGAGCTTATCCAAAGATTTCCGCGTCCATCGTCGGCGATATGGCAGATGACATCGCTGGGCAAGCCCTGCTGCACAGAAATAATCGAGAATTTTCCATCGCGGAACCGGCACAAGCCGCCGTCGAAGGTCCCAATCCACAGAGTGCCATCGTTGTCCGGGAGCAGCGACCAGACGAAATTGCTGGGCAGACCATCCTGGGTGAGGAATTGAGTGAGCTTTCCGTCCTTAAGCCGGCCCAGGCCGCCGCCGGACATTCCGAACCAAATCATCCCGTCCAAGCCCCCGGCAATGACGCGGACATCCGGCAGAACCAAGCCGGCTCCCCGGGTGACGTTGGTAAATTCACCGTTTGCGTAGCGGATCAGGCCGTCCTCTGTTCCGATCCACATTCCCTGCCGGTCCTGAAAGAGCGCCCGGACTCCCTCGGTCGGTCTGACGGTGTTGGTGACTGGCTGAAAAAGATTTCCCTGACGAAGGAACAAGCCATTTGCCCAGGTACCGGCCCAGAGAGAGTGGTGCCGGTCTTCCTGCAACGACCAAATGAATGGGTTCAAGAGGCCATTGGTTTCCGTCTGCGGTCTGGCATCACGGCCGTCGAATTGATAGAGACCGCCGCCTTCAGTGCTGATCCACAAATCACCGGTGGAGTTTGTGATCACGGCCAAAACGGCGCGGTTCTGCCAATCGTCGGGCGCGGGGATCATTTCCACGGTGCGCATGCGCAATTCATCCAGCCCGCCGCTACTCGTGCCCACCCAGATATCGCCCTCGCGATCTTCGGTGAGGCAGCAAACCCAATTGTGAGAGAGGACGTTTTGGCGATTGAACAGGCGATAGGCCCCGTCTGGCGACCATAAATAAAGGCCGTCCTCCGTGCCAACGAACAAATCGCCCGATTTATTTTCATGAAGGGCGGTAATGTAATCGAATCCCCACGGGGCCGGTCCCAGGTCCTGGACGGGTCCGGCGCCGGACCATTTAGCGATGCGGGAATTGCCCAGGAGCCACAATCCGCCGGAACTGCAGGCACAGACCCGTTGGACGTCCCGGAAATCGCGCTGGCCGTTGGGCAGCCAGGTTTGCATTGTTCCATGTCTCATCGAACCGAGCAAACCATTGCGCACGACCCAGAGCGAACCATCGTTGCCTTCGGCCAGTGAGGGAACTCCCACCTGGGTGCCGAGGCTCGCGGCGAAGAGTTTGTCGCCGTTCATGGAACAGAGAGTTCCGCCGTAATTGAGGAGCCAAAGTACGCCGTCCTGGTCGGTGCCGATGCCCAAGACCGGTCCGCCGGGCCAAGCCGATGGGAGTTTGACGTCGGTAAATTTGCCGTGGTCCAATTTGGTGAGGCTGCCGGTTTCGTGGCCAATCCAGAGGGTGCCATTAGCATCCTCGAACAGGCTCATGATACGGCTGTCGTGGAATTCCGGGGTATTGGCGGTGTCAAAGATGGTGAACCGCACGCCGTCGAACCGGGCCAAACCGTTGTAGGTGCCCACCCACAAATAACCGTCGCGGTCCTGCACGATGGAATCCACCGTGTTTTGCGGAAGGCCCTGCTCGATTTGCCACCAACTCGACGAAAAATCAGGCAGGGTTGAATTGGTCTGTCCAAAAAGATTGAAACCGAGCAAAAACGCCAGAAGGATGCAGAATGCAGACAATGCGGATTGGCGATTAGCGGCTGGCAACAGGCAAATGCGAAGGCACAAGACGGTCGAAAACAAATCTCGTCCGATAAAGTCTGAAACTTTGAATCTCCGGGACACGAACCTTATTATATTTTTTCGGGTGATCAAAGCAAGGGTGGCAAAGGATATTGTCACAATTTGCAAGGTTATCGTGACACCCCCGGCGCTTTTTATGGATTTTTCCCGACCACCCTCATCCGTCCTTCGGACACCTTCTCCCGCGCCCGCGGGAGAAGGAACTGCGCCGGACCTGCCGCCCAATTTAGGACACTACCTGGCAAAGCAAACAGGCAGGAGGGACAGGGCAAATGCAGGCCAACCAACAACCGCTCGAAAAACACTTTAGCTTTCAGCATTCAGCCTTTAGCCTTGTGTCGTTAAAACTGACGACATTTTTGCGCGGGAAATTCGAGTAGAATGAAATCCAATTTGAACATTGCGGTATCCATTATTGAAGATGACGCACCGGCCCGGGAAATCTTTGTGGACTGGATCCGACGCGCCCCGGGGTTTCAATGCGTCAGCCAGCATGACAGTTGCGAGGACGCGGTGTCGAAGCTTCCCCCGGGGAAACCGGCGGTGGTGCTGGTGGACATCAATCTGCCCGGAAAGAACGGCATCGAATGCGTGCGGCAGCTCAAGCCGCTTCTGCCGCAGACGCAATTTGTGATGTTGACGGTTTATGAAGACGTCAACCATATCTTCGAGGCACTGGCGGTGGGGGCAAGCGGCTATCTGTTGAAGCAAACGCCGCGCACGGAACTGCTGGCCGCACTAAAGGATGTCCATGCGGGGGGTTCGCCGATGAGCAGCAACATCGCGCGCAAGGTGGTCCAGTCTTTTCAGCATTTTGAGCCGCAAGCGGATGAATCGGCCAACCTTTCGCCGCGCGAACACGAAGTGCTGGAGTTGCTGGCGCGCGGCTATCTTTACAAGGAAATTTCCGACAGTTTGAACATCAGCGTGGCAACGGTGAACACGTACATCCGCCGCATTTATGAAAAGCTCCACGTCCGTTCCCGGGGACAAGCCGTCGCCAAGCTTGGTCATTTCAACATCCGGCGGTAACGCCACAAACTTCAGAACGAAACATTGCATCGCATGACGCATGAATCATTCAATCCCATCGTCCGGTTGGTTTCGCCGTTCCTTTTTTGCACGATCCTGACAACGGCGTCCGCCGCTCCCCTGCCCTTTTCCCAATACGACAATCAAGTGGCCTCGTTGTTGGCGCAAATGACGCTCGACGAAAAGATCGGCCAGATGGTCCAGGTGGATTTGCTGGCGATAACCAACAAGGACGACATCCAGACCTATTTTATCGGATCGGTGCTCAGCGGCGGCGATTCCAAACCGGCGGGTGAAAACGATCCGCAAACGTGGCTGAATACGGTCAACGATCTTCAATCCCACGCACTCAAGACACGGCTGAAGATCCCCTTGATTTACGGCATTGACGCGGTGCATGGACACAATGACGTCGTTGGCACGACGATCTTCCCCCACAACATCGGGATGGGGGCAACACGCAATCCCAAACTTGTTGAACAGGCCGAGGCGGTCACGGCGTCGGAAGTGGCGGGCACGGGCATCCGGTGGGCGTTCGGGCCGTGCCTGGCGGTGGTCCAGGACGAGCGGTGGGGGCGCACCTACGAAAGTTTCGGGCAATCGCCGGGACTGGTTTCTGAAATGGCCGCCGCCGCAGTCCGTGGTTTCCAAGGAAACACTCTTTCGTCGCAGCCAACCTCGGTGCTTTCCTGCGCAAAACATTACCTCGGGGACGGCGGCACGGAAAACGGGATTGACCAGGGGAATACCGTTTGCAGCGAAGCGACGTTGCGAAGGCTCTTCCTGCCGCCCTATCGCGCCGCCGTCAAGGCCGGTGTCGGTTCCATTATGGTTTCCTACAGCAGTTGGAACGGCGGCAAAATGAGTGGCGACAAGTATCTGCTCACCGACGTGCTCAAGGGCGAGCTTGGCTTCCGGGGTTTCCTTGTCTCGGATTGGGCGGCCATTGACCAGCTTTCGCCGGATTATAGAGCGGATGTTGAGCAATCCATCAATGCCGGACTGGACATGATTATGATTCCCAACGGGCCTGGCAAGACGAACAACTATGTCGAATTTATCCGCGATCTCAAAGAACTGGTCGCCGAAGGCAAAGTACCTCAATCGCGAATTGACGACGCGGTGACGCGCATCCTGCGCGTCAAATTCCAGATGGGGCTTTTTGAGAATCCGTGGACCGATCCGGCGCTCACGGCGCAAATCGGGTCGCCGGACCACCGGCAAATCGCCCGCGAATGCGTCCAGCAGTCGCTGGTGCTACTGAAAAACAAGAACCATGCGCTGCCGCTCAAGAAAGATTTGAAACATTTGGCCGTCGTGGGCTTTGGCGCGAACGACCTAAGAATGCAGTGCGGCGGCTGGACGATTTCGTGGCAAGGGTCCGGGGAATTGACAAAGGGGACAACCATCTTGCAGGCAATTCGCCAAGCTGTTTCGCCCGAAACCCAGGTCACTTTTTCTCCCGATGGCAGCGGCATTAGCAATGCCGACGCCGTTGTCGTCGTGGTCGGCGAACATCCCTACGCGGAGATGAGGGGCGACCGGACGAACCTGGATTTATCGGCGGCGGACCAGGCCCTAATCCAAAATGCCAAAGCTTCCGGGGCGCCGGTGACGACAATTTTACTTTCCGGCCGGCCGTTGATTTTGGGGACGGCGCTCGACGCGAGCGATGCCTTCATCGCCGCGTGGCTGCCGGGCACGGAAGGCGAAGGAGTGGCGGATGTTTTATTTGGGGACGTGCGACCGACGGGCAAATTGCCGCGCGAATGGCCGAGCACCGACCAACAATTCGCCGCGGACAAGATGACCGGCAAGCCGCTGTTTAAGTTTGGATATGGGCTGACGTATTAGCGGATTCGGCGGGAGCCTCAACGATTTCGAAATCGCGTGTTGGGCGATGAATCACCCATCCCTTTTAGGGATACCACTTCGCATGGAAGTGGCCGCTTGCTCACGCGCTCAGAACGCACCTATATTCAAACGGCTCTCCCTCACCCCTGCCCTCTCCCGTCCACCCTCCGCAATGCTGCTACG
>JASHVW010000117.1 GCA_030044395.1 Verrucomicrobiia bacterium | reverse complement strand
CAAAACACCAAAATCCCCCGTTGCCGCATGGAACAATATTCCTTCAAACACTAATCTGAATTTTTTGCGTCGTGCCAGCGGACGGCTTCGCGAAGCAATTCGGTGGCGTTGTTGAGCCTGAGCTTTTCCTTGATGCGCGCGCAATATTCCTGGACCGTCTTGACGCTCACGTGGAAATCCTCGGCGATCTGGCGGGTCCCAATTCCCTGGCCGAGCCTGTCGAACACCTCAAGCTCGCGATCGCTCAAATTCCCCACGGACAACCGGCCCGCCGCGCCTCCGCGAATCGTCTGGCCGGCAAGGATTTCGGCCGCCTTTTCGCTGACATAAAGCTTTCCGTCGAGCACCTTTCGGATGGCTTCCACCATCTTTTCCGCCGTCTGGCGTTTATTGACGTATCCCCGCGCGCCAGCCCGGAAAACCCGGTCCGCGTAAAGCGATTCATCGTGCATGGACAGAACCAGGACGAAAACACCCGGATGAAACTGCCTCAAATCCTTGATCAACTCGATCCCCGATGAATTCTTCAGATTGATGTCCACGATGACGAGGTCGGGATGCTCCTTGCCAATGGCCGACAGGGCCGAAGGTGCGTTTTCGGATTCGCCGCAGACGATGATGTCCGGCTGTTGGTTGATTAAATTCGTAAGCCACTCGCGCACCAGCGGATGGTCATCCACCAGAAAAATTTTCTTTTTATTCAACAAATTCGTCATTTCACTTCATTTCTTTATCCTTCATCAAACACCTGACAAACGTGCCGCCTGTCGGATTGGGTTCAATGGACAACACCCCGCCGATCATTGCGGCCCGATGCGCCATGATGCGCGCGCCCAACCCCCGGGTTTTCTGCCAATCATCCGCCAGACCCGTCCCGTCATCTTCCACGGTTAATTCCACGCGCCCCTTGCGGCTCGACAGGCTGATGACAATCTGCTTTGGTTTCCCATGCCGCAACGCGTTGTTCACCGCCTCCTGCGCGATGCGATACAGATGCGTCGCGGTGCCCGGATCCTCAATGATCGGCGGCGAATCGCATTCAAAAATGCATTTGATCTTGTAGATCGTTGAAAGATTGGATGCAAACTCGCGGAATGCCGTCACCAGCCCTTCCGATTCCATTTCCAAGGGGGAAATGCCATGCGCCAGGTTGCGCGTCAGCGTGATGCCATCCTCGACAAGTTTCACGAGGGCTTTGGCATCGCCGGCTTCCGGCAACGATCGCGCCGTTAGCTTTTCACCCAGGACCTGGCCGGCCATTGCCGTGGCGGCCCAGTGCTGACACAAACTGTCATGCAAATCGTGTCCGATCCGACGTTGCTCGCGCTCGCTGACCTCAAGGATTTCTTTCTCGAGACGTTCCCGCTCTGCGATTTCCCTGGTCAGGGCCGATGTCCTTTGTTGCACCTTGTGTTCCAACTCAAGATGCGCGGCGCGCAAATTGGCCAGCAGCCAGACCACGATGAAGTAAAACCCGGTCAAAATCACGCCATTCCAAATCGGAATGAAAATATTCGGATAATGCGCTCCCGCCGCCAGGTCACCCATCTCCCACACAATGACGCTCATCACCGAGATGAAAAAACCAAAGCCCCTGCCGACGAACCATACCGCAAACCCGATGCTTAAGAGATAAAAGATCGAAAAGGAGATTTCGAACCCCGTAAGATAATCAAGGACGCCAACCACCGCGAGGAACGCGAGGGCGATGAGGACCAGGGACGCGCGGGAACAGCGCTCCAGCCGTTGAATCAGCTTCGTCATATTCTACGGAGGCACAAAACCTGCGTCCAGCAGCTTCCTAAAATCGGCAAGCCCAGGCAAGCACCGTGTCACCGTGTCACATGACCCGGGGTGCCTGATTGGACAATATTCAAATAATTTTTTGACACGTCATCGCTCGTGGTTTAAGTATTGAGAAAAGGAGAAAGCTATGGCCGGCGAAAACACGAATACGACCTCCAAAAACATTCTCGGTTCGGATGTTGAAATCAAAGGCAACGTCAAGTTCACGGGCGAACTCGCCTTTGATGGCAAGCTCGAAGGCGAGGTTCAAACGGAGGGCGTTCTTAATCTGGGCGACGGCGCGGTCATCAACGGCAATATTACCGCGCAATCCGTCGTAGTGCGTGGCAAGGTCCGCGGCAACATCACCGCCAAGGAAAAAATTGACATCAAGGCCAAAACGGAATTGTTTGGCGACATTCGTGCCGCAAAATTGGCCATCGAGGAAGGCGTGACCTTTGTCGGCAAGACCGAGGTGAATCCCAACAAGGTCTCGCCCGTTGCGCCGCCGCCGCGCCCCCCCGAACTCCCGAAAGCACCGGAAGCCGTCAAGCCGTCCCGTTGAACCGGCGCTTCCGGCGCGGTCTGAATTCTGAATGCCCGCGAAGAAACAGGACAAGGTCATACTGGTGTGTCCTCATTGCGGCCACCAGCAGCCTGAATCGCGCGTGGCGTTTTCCACGATTTGCAAAAAATGTGGACAGCACCTTCGCGTTCAGGAAATCCTCAAGCCCTCCGCCAAAACACCGCAGCAGGGGCCGAAAAGGAAACTCATCGCGTGTTTCCATTGCGGCGCCGAACTCGAAGTGTCCGCCACCGCCGAATCCACGATCTGCAAGCGCTGCAGCGCCTACGTTGACCTGCACCATTATTCCGTCACCACTGCCCTTGCCAAAAATTTCAAGACCAAGGGCGCGTTCGTGATCGAACCCAGGGGCTGCGTTTTCAATTCCGAGAGCATCGTTGGCGATGCGGTTATCAAAGGCAAATTTCACGGCAAACTCACTGCCGAACGTTCGCTCATCATTTATTCGACCGCCGAAATCAAAGGCAGTTTCGCCGCCGGACGGCTGATCATTCCGGAGAAAAACCATTTCCGCTGGCAAACCCAAATCAAAGTCCGCTCCGCCGAAATCGTCGGTGAACTGGCCGCGGACCTTTGGGCCGAAGAAGGCGTTGTCGTGAAAGCCGCCGGCCGATTGTTCGGCAACGTCGATGCGCGGAATCTGGTCGTTGAGGAAGGCGCGGTAATCGTCGGAAAATTTCAAATCGGGCCGCGAACCGGCAAGGAACAGCCCGCGCTTTTGTAATAAAAGCCATGCAATTTAAAAATCGCAAAGAGTGGCCGTTGATAATCAACGGCTTGCATGCGTAAAAAATGACAATCTCGAGGCTTTCGGCCCTGTTAAAGGGCTAGAACACCGTCTGGCGTCGCAATGCTCGGCAGTTTGACCACTTCCTCCCCGCTTTCGGGGATGGCGTGACCATTGGCATTTATGATAATTCATAAACCAGGCTTGCACCGATCGAGGAATGCCTTTGTTTATGTGGCTTAAGTAGAAGTCAATAATATCAGCTTGTGAAGTTGATTCGGGAAATCCGGGGCTGGATTCTAAGAATTAACACTACACGCTCACGGTCATTATTGCACAATCTTGCATAACTCTTAGGTTAAGTAATGGTCTTATTTTATTTCAGTATGTGCAGCAGAGGGAATCACGCTGAACCGCTTATGATTGACTGTGCCAGGGAAACAAAACGGAAGGTGGCGTTCACCTTGATCGAATTGCTCGTGGTCATCGCCGTCATCGCCATTCTGGCGGCGATGCTGTTGCCGGTGTTGTCGGCGGCCAAACAAAGGGCATGGGCGACTCAATGCCTTTCAAACGTCCGCCAAATCGGTTTGGGAATGAAAATGTATTCAAGCGATAACCACGAGCTTTATCCCGAATCCGGCACGACCATTCCCTGGGGCGCCATTGACATCCCTGTTGCCGAGGGCGGCTCTGGAAAACCCAGTTGGATGCAGCAAATTGTCTCCTATACTGCCAACACGAATGTTTATCATTGCCCGGCCAACAGGAATTTTCCCATCGATGAACAATCGCCATTCAACTATTTTAACGGTGTGCGCGCCGCGTTTGTTGCGGCTGGCGATGCCTTTGCCTCGGCCAACAGCCAGCGGTATCGATTCCCATCCGCATCCGTTTTGTCCGGCGACACCGTTTGGCCCCCCACCGATGCCGATCCCGACGCTTCGATTGACGCGGACAAGGACGATTACTCGCAATGCTGCGTCGGCGGCGCCGCGTCTGACAACGATACGACTGAAGAGTGGCAAATTCACGATAAAGGCCAGAACATTCTTTTCGAAGACGGCCATGTCCATTGGTATAAAGGTTACAGCACCAACGACATGACCTTCCGATATGATTCCATGGACTGGTGGTCGGAATAAATCGCGCGGCGGCAAGGCCATTCGCATCGTCGAAAGGCGGATTCAGGAGATGAACAAGATGCAAAGGGGTAAGGAACCGGAAATGTCCATCGCTCAATAGGGGTGACTGCATCACGGCGTAATGCGCAGCCTTGCCGTCGTGCCCCAATGCCTCCTGCGCTACGTCACACCGACAATGCCAGACTGGCGGCGAGCGTCTCCTACTTCCAAATCATGTCGGCGACGGTTTTGCCGGCGGGAATGAATGGCAACACGTGTTCGGAATAGGGCGTCACCACGTCCAAAACATAGGGCGTCTTGGCGTCCAGCATCCGCTGGATGGCTGGACGCAAATCTTTCTTGAACATGACGCGCTCGCAGGGAACACCGAATGAATTGCAGACCCGCGGATAGTCGGGATAAATCTGCGCGCGCTCCGCCGGGTCGCCCAGATAGGTGTGCCCGCGGTTTCCGGCATAAAAATTGTCCTCCCATTGCACCACCATGCCGAGATGCTGATTGTTCAAGATGATGGCTTTGGCGGCAATCTTTTCCACGTGCGCCGTCGCCAGTTCCTGGATGTTCATCAAGAACGAGCCGTCACCGTCAATATCAACGACTTCCTTGTCTGGATGCGCCACTTTGATGCCGAGCGCGGCGGGATAGCCGAAACCCATCGAACCCAGACCGCCGCTCGTGATGAATTGGCGCGGCCACGAGTATTTATACCATTGCCCCGCCCACATCTGGTGCTGGCCCACGCCGGTGGTGATGATGGCTTCGCCTTTCGTCAAATCATAGAGCGCCTCCACGACCATCTGCTGGAGAATCACCTGGTCTTCATGCCCTTGCATGTGGTCTTTCATGTGGTCGCTCCCCGCAATCTCGCTGGTAATCCGGTACGCAAACGGCGCCTTTTCCTTCCATTCCGCGATTTGCGCGAGCCAGGCGTCGTGTCTTTTGACGGTCGGGCGCGCCGCAACCATTTCGTTCAGCCGCGTGAGGGCGTTCTTGATGTCGCCGGCCACCGGCAGATGCGCCCTTTTGTTCTTGTTCAATTCCGACGCGTCAATGTCAATGTGGACAATGGTACCGTGCTTGCAAAACTCGTCGAACTTGCCAGTGACGCGATCGTCGAACCGCACACCGAAGGCGAGCAACAAATCCGCGCCGTCCTTGAGTTTGACCATCGGGTCATTGAAGGTCTTGCGATGAGCGTATTCGCCGTTGACGGCCCAGTTGGCAAACGCCGCGCCGTGCATGCCGAGCCAGCGCAACGAGAGCGGATGCGTTTCCGGAAAGCCGCCGATGCCCATGAGCGTCGTCGTCACGGGAATGTTCGTCGCCTCGGCAAATTCCTTCAACTCTTCCGATGCGCCGCTGGAAATGATTCCGCCGCCGCAATAAATCACGGGGCGCTCGGCCTTCTCAATCAAGCCCATGATTTCGTTCAGGGCCAGGTCGTCCGCGCGCAAATCAGGCTGCGTGTAACCGGGCAATCCCTTTTTGATGTCGGCAAGCGTCGGCCAGACGGGTTGGGTTTTGGCCTGCTGAATATTTTTGGGAACGTCAATCACCACCGGACCCGGCCGGCCGGTTTGCGCGATATAAAAAGCTTCCTTGACGATGCGCGGGATGTCATTCACGTCAGTGACCAGATAGCTATGCTTCACAATCGGCAACGTGACGCCGATAATGTCCGTCTCCTGGAATGCTCCTCGGCCAATCATATTGGTGGTCACCTGCCCGGTGATGGCGATGAGCGGGCAGGAATCCATGTAGGCATCCGCGATGGCCGTCACCAGGTTGGTCGCGCCCGGTCCGCTGGTGCCCATGCACACGCCGGCCTTGCCGGTCGCGCGGCCATAACCTTCGGCGGCAAACGACCCGCCCTGTTCGTGCCGCGGCAGAATCGTGCGAATCTTGGATTTGGTGAGCGATTGGTGGATTTCCATGCTCGCGCCGCCGGGATACGCGAAAATCACTTCAACGCCCTCACGTTCGAGGGCTTCCACCAGGATATCGCGTCCGAACATGGCCGGGCCGACTTCGGCGCGCGCGGCGCCGGAGGTTTTGGGTTGCCGCGTTGAGGCCGTTCTCGTCGCGGATTTGGGTGTTCCAGTTATTTTGCTCATACTGTTTTGTGTTGATGCGGCTGTTGGAGCGGATTAAAACAAAAACCCGCGACCATGGCTAGCCGCGGGTCTTGTTAAATTTGTCCAATTTTCAACAAGCGCCAACGGCATCGCCGTTTACTACGGCGACTGCCAGACTAACAGCTTGTGAAACGTTTTTCAACATTACGGCTTCATTCTAACGGCATCATCGCCCCAGTCAAGCCCCATTTTTGGCCATTTTTACAACATTTCTTGGCCCCTCCAGAGAATTAACTCCCCGGAGCATACGCAGCTCGGATCGCCGTTAAATTGGTGCGTTGCCGCGTCAAGATCCGCAGGTCACTTCATCCTCCAAACAATCCGCGCCTTGTCCAGATCGTAAGGCGACATCTGCATTTTCACCCGGTCGCCAACGGTGAGCCGGACAAAACGCTTGCGCATTTTGCCGGATATCGTAGCCAGGACGAGATGTTTGTTGTCCAACTCGACGCGGAACATTGTGCCGGGCAGGACAACTTTGACACTGCCTTCAATCTCGATGGCTTCTTCTTTCATTAAAATAAAAGGCGGAGTCCGGTTCACCCGAACCCCGCCATGAATTCTTGGTGCGATTAATAGCGATTGCGACCGTGACCGCCATAACCTCCGCCTCCGCCACTATAAGCCCGGCGTCCGCCACCGGCGCCGGTTCGTTCTCCACGCGGCCTGGCAACGCTGACAGTGATGGCGCGTCCCGCCATATCCGTCCCGTTTAGGCTGTCAATGGCTTTTTGGGCCTCTTCCGCGGTGCTCATGGTGACAAATCCAAACCCGCGCGAGCCGTTGGTGGTGCGATCCACCATCAGGTTGGTTTCGGTTACCGTCCCGTGCGCCGCAAAGGCGTCGTTCAGGTCGTTTTCGGTGACATTGAAGGAAAGATTTCCCACAAATAATTTATTGTTCATATGATGTATTATTGTCTGGTTTAACTTGGCTTTTTCAGACTGTCCCCGGACATCGGTTTAAAATCATCACTGAACAAAGTTCATTTCAGATTCCCATGACATGAAAGAGATGAGCTATATAAGACCCCTTCAGCATCGCCGGTTTGGGCGGCAAATGCAATACGTATCTGAAATTATTTTTGCCCGAACTCAAATAGAGCTTGTCTAAATGAACGCTTTCAGCAAAAATCCATCCAATTCGCAAGAGCAATTTGATTTCAGGCGTTCACGAAGTTCTCCTGTCTTTGAAAATAGAAAGTTAAAGTTATTTTATGTCCATGTTCCTTTTTTGGTGCGCCGTCGGAATTGTCGCCGGTGCGATGTTTGGCTCATTGTTCGAGTGGACCCTGCATCGTTATCTCATGCACCGTTCAATTCT
>JASHVW010000116.1 GCA_030044395.1 Verrucomicrobiia bacterium | reverse complement strand
CGCCAAAGCCACCGACTTTGCCGAGAACCTCGCGCCGATGCGTCGCGGCGAGCAATTCGGGCAGCGCGGCCTTGACGCGGTTGCCAAGATCAATGTCCACACCGGCGGCGGCGTAGGCTTTTTGTTTCATCACCAAAATTAAAACGGGAAAAATGAAGGGGAGCGAGAAAATTTAGCTGGAGAGGCTCAAAATCGCCCGCGCGTCGCCCCTACGGCTTCTTGATGCCTCTTTGCCACAAATCAAAATGATAAAGGGCGGCAACGACGAGCGAATGGCCGATTTTTTGGTCCGCGACGAGCCGGGGAATTTCCGTGGCCGGCACCAGCCGTGTCGCCAAATCCTCGGCATGGTCCAATTGGGTGGGATGTTTCAAATGGCAATTTTCAATCAGCACGGTGTAAGTGAGGTTGGTCATGATGGCGGGATTGGACTGCACCCGGCCCAGCACGCGGGCGTTTTCGCCTTCATAACCGGTTTCCTCGCGCAATTCACGCGCGGCGGCCTCCACCGCATCGGCGTCGCCTGCGTCCATCATTCCACCGGGAATTTCCAGCTCCACCGTGTTGGAGCCGTGGCGATATTGCTCGACCATTACCAGTTGCCGGTCAGGAGTCATGGCGATGACGTTCACCCAATTGACGCTGTCGAGGACAAAGAAATCATGCTCCTGGCCGGTGCGCGGAGAAACGCAAATGTCGCTGCGCAATTTGAAGATGCGATAATCTCCAACGATTTTGGAGCCGACTTTTTTCCACGGTTGAATCATATCGAACTTTAACCCAGGGGCGGGAAGAGGCGGAGAAAAATCAACTTTTCTTTTGGGACGCCTGGCCCTGGCGCCACAGCATCAATAAATGATTGAGGGCTTCATCGTAAGCACGCCCCTTTTGTGCGGCCAATTGCCGCGCCCGCCTGTCCAATTGCGCCGCCATTTCGGAGGATTTTTCAGCGGGACAACCAAGGGTGACGAGAACCCCCGCAAGTTCCGAATTTTCCATGAAACTATTTTGCCGAGTCGCGGGGAACAATTTTGACGCTGATGACCCCGACGCGCTTCAGCGGCTTGCTTTTCTCACCGGAGTTCCCGGAGCCGACGGGCGCGTTGGCAATTTTGCCCAGCACTTCGTCGCCCTTGATCAATTGACCGAAGGCGGTGTATTGCCGGTCAAGAAACGAAGCGTTGCCGTCGCAGATAAAAAACTGGCTGCCGGCGGAATCGGGATTGCTCGACCGCGCCATGGAAATGACCCCGCGCTGGTGAGACCGTCCGTGGAATTCCGCCTTGATGGTGTATCCCGGCCCGCCCGTGCCCCACATCGCTTCCTTTTCCAGGTCCCTGGTCAACGGGTCGCCGCCCTGAATCATGAATCCCTTGATGATGCGATGAAAACAGGTGCCATCGTAGAATCCCTTTTGCGCCAGGGCCTTGAAATTTTCGACGGTCTGCGGCGCAACGTCCGGCCAAAATTCGATCAGCATTTCCCCGTCGGTGGTATTGATAAGGGCGACTTCGTTCATGGAATCCAGGGGTTATTTTTTATCAGCCACGATGGCGGCCGATTTGATGTAATCCAGGTGCGGGAAATTTGCCTTCAAATAGGCGTTGCCTTGCGCCTGGATAAATCGCTGGTCCGGGCCGCTGCCGCCGGGGGGGCCATCGCCATATTCACTGTTGATTTTATCCACCACGTCCATTCCATTCACCACTTTGCCAAAGGGCGCGAATCCCTGTCCATCGAGTAAAGTGTTGTTGCCAAAATTGATGAACAACTGCGTGGTGCGCGTGTTGGGGCCCGCGGTCGCAAAAGTGATCGTGCCGCGAGCGTTGCTTCCCTTGACCGGGTCGTCGGGGATCGTCGCCTGCTGCCAGTTTGCCGCGACGGCAGGGTTCCCATGAATGCCGAACTGGCACATGAAACCGGGAACCACGCGGAAAAATGCAATGTCCGTGAAATAGCCCGAGCGCACCAGGTTGTAAAAACGGTCCGCGCCATTCGGAGCCAGCGAGCGGGTGACCTCCACGGTGAATTTTCCCTTGGTGGTATCGAACACCGCCTTGAACGTGTCTGGCGCTTTTTCTGTAAGTTTGGAAGGATCGGCAAAGGCGGATGATGCGGGGGCATTGGTTTCCTGCGCACTCGTCGCCGCTGCGCCGATGATCAGGCCCAGCACGCAAGCTAAATTAATGATTTTCATGGTCGCGAATTTTTTCACATTGGACGGGAAAAGTCACGCGCAGATTCAATCTTTTCTCATCGAGCGGGTGATGAGGCTGCCATGGTCCGCGCGGCGGCGGCGGGAAACCGTCAGCGCTATCAGCGCAAGAGCGGCGAGGAAAAGCCCCGCGCCCGCCACCAACGCGCCGACCCGATTAAAATGGGAATTCCCCGGCGGCGCGACGATGTTGAGTGAGGCGGCGGGATTTGTTGGCGGTTCTGCTTGCGTTGAGGCAATGGCATTGACCGGGGCCATGGCATTTGTCGGCGCAGCCGGATGGATCGCGCTCAACGCGGATGGAGCGGCATTCGAGGTTTCCGCCGGAACATGCGTCGGATTCGCTGTCATCCCGGGCAAAACAGTTGTCAGAGTCACCGGTTTCGCGGGCGGAACATTTGTCAAAATCATCGGTTGCGGCGGAGGAACATGGCTGGGTGCGGGTCTGGGAGCAGGTTCCTGGCTCATGATCGCAGGTTCCTGGCTCATTATATTTGTGCCGACAATGATAATTGGCGGTCCGATTCGCGCTGGCGGGGGCGGCGTGGGCGCCGGGGGGGCCACGGGCTTTGGCGCCGGCGGCGGCGGCAACGGCGGGAAGTCCGGAAAATTCAACAATCCCGGCGGAAAATTTACGGTGCATCCCACGTATTGGCCCAATTGAAGCCTGAGCAGGAGAATAAACGGCTGCCTGGCTCGCTTGATTTCGTCCTGACGCTGCTGAAACAGCCGGTTGATGCCGTCACTATACGGCGTCCAGTTGAGCTTATCGTCACCGTCGCAAAAAATGATGACCGTCAGCCGGGGCGAATTGTGGATGACTTCGTTCAACTCGGGTTGCAATGCTCCAAAACTGCCGGGGTTGGAATAATTCTGCCGTCGAATGAATTTATTGAGATTATCGGCGACCTGCCGGGCATTTTCGGGCGCCCAGGTTAGCAACGGAAACTGGCCGGCGTGCAAGGCCTCGTCATACGTCCAGACGCCAATGCTGTCGCCGTCATGCAACTGTCCCCCCATGCTTGTGGCGAGCAGTTCATTGATTTCCAACTGCTCCGCCTTCAGGCGGCTTTTCATGTCATGGGAGGTCTCGAAGACGATGAGGAAGCGGTTCTGGATGTCCTGCGCATGAAGTTGCCCGAGGAAAAACATCGCCGCCCATGGCGCAAGCCATCGCGTGATTCCGGACATTTTCGATGTTTTGTTCATTTGTTTTTGCCTCAGCGCAGCCGCTTAAAACGATTCCGTTCGGCGCGATTATGCCTTCTCAATTCATCCTGCAATCCCGTCAGCGCGTCTTCGACCATCCGGATAAAATTGCCGCAACTGACGGTCATTCCGCCAAAACCGCTCACCGTCTCGCGCTCGGCCAAATCGTTCGTCACGACCAGCACCTCGCCGTGTTCCTGAAACCGGTGCGCCGCGCGCTCAATCATTTGATCGGCGGTCCGCCCGGCGCGCGAGAACAAAACCTCCACGTCCTGCCGCGATTCATTCTTTGGCGCGCCCGCCGGCGCGCCGGCACCGTCAAAAAAAATCGTTATCGGATCGCCGGTCGCGTCCACATATTTCGTCAGGACGAATATCAGATCATCCCGCGCCCGCTCGGAATGGCGCGGCGCGCCGGGCGCCAATTCCGGCCAGTTGTGCAACAGACTGTAACCATCCACCAATATCCTCACCAACGCCATCGGCAAAGGATAATGATTTTTTTGAGTGAAGAATAGTTAAATTGGACCAAATGTATTCTTGAAACCTGCCGTTTGAAACTCAAAACTAATCCCGTGTCTGCTGAAGCCGCTTTTCAAAAATCGAACTACCGGATTATCCTGCTGGCCGTGGTCATTTTTGCCCTCGACCAGTTCGCAAAATGGCGCCTGCTTCGGTCGCTCGGCGAAATTCCCGGCGCGGAGCGCGTCATCATTCCCGGATTCTTCAAATTGGTCCACTGGGGCAACACGGGCGCGGCATGGAGTTTATTCAATGGGAACAATGGCGCGCTGGCGCTCGTCGCCTTGCTCGCATTGGTGGCGCTGTTTCTGACCCGCCACCATTTCGATTCGCACACCTTGTTGGGCCAGATCGCCTTCGGCCTGATTTTTGGCGGCATTGCCGGTAACCTCGCCGACCGTCTGTTTCGCGGCGAAGTCGTTGACTTCATCCGGTTTTACATGGAACAGCGGGATGGCGGCGAAATCGGTTTTCCTGCCTTCAACCTCGCCGACAGCGCCATCTGCACCGGCGTGGGCCTCATCTTTCTCATTACCTGGAAGAACGAGCACAAGCCAAAAAACACGGCGAATAACGGGTAGAATGAAAAATTTTCAGCCGCCGCTGCGCCGCTCGTTGCCGAATCAACGAAGGAAATTATCATGCGTTGGCGGCATGCCCGCAATTTTGTCGCTGCAATCCTCCATCTCGCGGTTAGAATTAAAGCCAGGAATCAGGTTCCGTGACGTCATCGCACACAGAAGTTTTTATCATCGAACAATCGCGCCCGGGCGAGCGGTTCGATCTCTTTTTGTGCGGGAGATTTCCCGCCGTCTCGCGCGGCGCGTTGCAGCGACTCATCGAACAGGGCCACATTCGCGTCAACGGCCGGATCGTCAAGGCCACCCATTCGCCCCGAGCGGGAGAGCAAGTGGAGGTCCATTGGCCTGAACCCCATTCCGCAACGGCGCAACCGGAGGAAATGCCGCTGGATATTTTGTTTGAGGACCGGTCGCTGCTCGTGCTCAACAAACCCGCCGGACTCGTCGTTCATCCTGCCGCCGGCCATGAAGAGCACACGCTCGTCAACGCCCTGCTCCACCATTGCCAGGGTTCGTTAAGCGGCATCGGCGGCGTCGCGCGGCCGGGTATCGTCCATCGCCTGGACAAGGAAACCACC
>JASHVW010000115.1 GCA_030044395.1 Verrucomicrobiia bacterium | reverse complement strand
TAAAGCCACGCACAGTTCGCTTTGCCTCGGCCAGCGCCTTCCGGATGGCGGCTTCTGCGCCTTCGAGGTAATCGGACGGATGCTGCCGCGCCAGGTTCGGGTCGCGCGCGAGAATCACCCCCGCGACGCCGTGCTTGTATCCCCAGACCGCCGCGGCGATTTCCGCCCCGTTGGCAACATTGACAACCAGCGCCCGTACCGAGTTCGTGCCGTAATCAAGACCGATGGTGTATTGCGGGTTCATTGGAAAATCAGTTCTGGGTCAAGGCAATTTGCATTTCCCGCGTGGCGTGCGCCTGTGCGGCGGCCGGATTCACCAGCCAATCCACCGGGTTGACCACGGTCCAATAGACCGAGTAACGCTGGTCGTTCATCTTGTAGAACGGAATCAATGTGACCTCGTTCGGCTTTCCCAGCTCTTCTGTCTGGAAGGTCAACGGGGCGCCAGCGGGCTGGAAATGGTTCAGCAGCGTGTCTGCTGTGCTGACAAAGACGGGCGCGGGCGGATCCGGCAGCCTGTTATAGGCGGTCTGGTTGTTTGCGAAGTGGACCGGCATTCCGTTGGTGCCCATCTCCCCGGCCAGCACAATTGGACCGTAGAGCACCGCAACGATGTTCGTCGTTGCTTGCAACGGTTCGGTGTGCAATCTCATCTGAAAATGGACTTCCACACTGTCACCGTCGCGCCATTTGCGCTCGACCGTCACATAGGCACCCGGTGTGCCGGAGATTTCTTGCTTCTTGCCGTTCACCTGAACGGACAGTTGGTCCGACCACCCCGGCCAGCGAATTTTTAACGCCAGCCGGACAGGCCTAGCGCATTTGAATTCCAATTCCGTCCGGTCGCTTTCGGGAAACTGCGTTTCCTGCCGCACCACCAGTTCTTTTTCGGGCCATGAGAGTTCGGACGGGATGAACAGGTTCAAATACAGCGATTGGTCGCCGTGGAAATAAATGGTATCGCCGTATTTCGCGTGGTTTTCCATGCCGGTGCCCACGCAACACCAAAAGGAGTCTGTCGGCGTCGAAAATGTCTTGAAATGCCCGGGCTTGAGCGACATCAGATAGACAAACATCCCCGTCTGCGGGTCTTGCGAGGCGAGAATGTTGTTATAGAGCGCGCGCTCATAGAAATCCATCAGCCCCGCGTCCGGGGACCATTCGAATAAATGCCGCGTGAGCTTGAGCATGTTATAGGTGCAA
The DNA here is from genome assembly GCA_030044395.1 of Verrucomicrobiia bacterium. GTDB lineage: Bacteria > Verrucomicrobiota > Verrucomicrobiia > Limisphaerales > UBA11358 > UBA11358. The sequence continues at coordinate 21,655 of JASHVW010000115.1, read as the reverse complement.
CAGGATTCGGCTGTGGCGGGAGAGAGATGCCTGGCAAAATTATCCACGGGAAAGAAATGTTCGTTGTCGCCGTTTCCGCCGATAACAAACGAGCGGTGCAACGCCACGCGTTCCCAGAAAAATTTCGCCGTGTCCCTGTAGCGTTCGTCGCCGGTCAATTCATAAAGCCGCGCCAGGCCGATGATTTTGGGGATATTCGTGTTGGAATGTTTGCCGTTCAGGTCGTCCTGCCCGTTGGCCAGCGGATCCAGCACCGCGTGATCATAAAATTTTTCCGCCAACTGGAGATAACGCGGATTTCCCGTGATGCCGTAAAGATTGGCCAGCGCTTCGTTCATGCCTCCGTATTCGCAAACCAACATCTTCTGCCATTGCTCATCCGTGAGGTTGGCCGTCGTCGCATCCACCCAGTTGGCGAGGTTCGTGGCCACCACCAGCGCCTGCGCGTTGGTGCAGAGTTGGTTCGCATCAATCAATCCCGCAAGTTCCTTGTGGATGGTGTACCACGGCGACCAGCCGCCATTAAGTCCAAAGCCCTGCGTGTTAATTTCGCCGCGGGCGACTTTGCCGAAAATGTCCTTTCCGCCGGGAATGGCCGCGATATAGCCATTGCCGTTCGCCTGCTGGCATTCGGCAAGTTCGCCGACGATGTAATTGACGCGGTCCAAAAAACGCGTGTCGTCGGTGGATTGATACATGAGCGAACAGGCGGAGAGGTAGTGTCCCAGCGTGTGCCCGGCCAATCCCGTGGATTCCCAACCCCCATAGACCGGCGCCTTCGGCTCCAACCCCGCTTCCTTGCGATACCAGCTCAACAACCGGTCCGGTTCCAGGCTCAACAGGTATTTCCCGTCCAACTCCATTGCCTGTTTGAACGGACTATCCAGCAACCGCACCTGCGACAGCGGAAACGGTTCCGTTTGTGGCGATGGCGTCGTTTTTACGTCACTCCGCGCAATCACCGCCACCAATGACGCGGCCGCTACCATCAGGTTTTTTTTAAGAAGATGCACTGGTGTTTCCTCAAAATTTATTCCGGGTGATAATAAATATCCCAGCCAAGATATTTACCGAGCGCTTCCTTGACGCCGTCCGCAATCTGCGTGGGATTGACCGCCACGTGATGCTCAAATCCGTTCTCACAAATGTAACGCAGCAGTTTTTGGAACTGCGGAATTTTCACCACGCCAAAACCCCCGAACGTCTTGAGCGGATCGTCCGTCAACTCGCCCTGCCCGATGTAGGCCATGATTTTACCCGCAAAGTCGTCCGTGCTGCAGCGCAGGTAGGTGAAACCGCCCCCTTTGACACGGCCCACGACCGTTCCGTAGGTGTTTTCCTTGCCGACGGTCCCGGCGATGATTTCCTGGTAGTCCATTACCGGCGCGCCCTCGCCTTTCTCCACAAAAATGTCCTTTGGCAAATTACTGCAATGAAAAATCACCCCCTTGTCCGGGTCTTCCCCGTAATTATTGTTCCAATCCACCAGCGCGCTCGGTTTGCCGCTCGCCTGCGCCATCGCATACATCGCCACCGTCCCCATGATGTCCACCTCGCATGCGCTGCTCATCAACATATTGCTCATCATGCTCATCAACGTGCAGGGCACCACCCCGAAAAATTCCTCCATCGCCGTCCAACATTGGATCGCCGTGGCGTTCAGCCGTGTCTCCTTCATCCATTTGTCCACCGCCACCCCAAATTTCGCCATCTTCAGCAGGGCTGCCGGCGGGATGGATTTGGCCACAACATACTTCTGGATCGCCTCCAGCTTTGCGCCCACCACCGCGTCCGTGTCCTTCATTTTGTTGACCCATCCGAATAGCTCAAACAAGTCAAGCGTTTCAATGCTGATTCCCGACTTCTCCAGCAACTTCTCTGAATATCGGACCGTGTTGAACGCCGTGGGCCGCGCTCCGAGTGCCCCAATCCGCAAATGCCGCAACGCCTCCACCGTCCGGCAGGTGACCGCGAAATCCTCCAGATCCTCAAGAAACCTCTTGTCATCCGGGCCGCAGGTATGCAGGCGTGTCAGCGTAAATGGAATGTCGTATTGGCGCAGATTGTTGCAAACCGACATCTTGCCGCAAAACGAATCCCGCCGGTGCGCGATTGTCATCGTCTTGGGATCATCATTAAAGGCGTGAATCAAAACGGGAACGCGCAATCCGGACCAGCGCAGCGCGTTGGCCACGCCGCGCTCATCGCCGAAATTCGGCAGCGTCACGAGGACGCCGTCAATTTTCCCGGCCTCTCGTTTGAACAACTCGGCGCATTTCTGCGAGTCGTCCATCGTCTCCACCGCGCCGAATTTCGTGGCCTGCGTGTCCAGCAGAACGGCCTCAATGCCAAGCTCTTCCAGCGTTTGCAGGATTTGTTTGCGTCCCGAATCGCACAATTGGGCGGGAAAAAAGCCGCGATTGCCAACAATGACGCCAAGAGTGATTTTTTGCGTTTTCATTTGGTTCGTATATTTAATTGATTAGTAGGTCGTGGAAAATTCTTTCATTTTGCCTTCAGCCCTTTGGCTTTTGGCATTCTCCGGAACAATCAGCCGCTCAAGCCCTGCCGCAACCAACCCGATATTTCGACGCCGTGGGGCGGTCACGACCCGGATCTCGCCGAACCGTCCCCAAAGAACGCCTTTGACAATGTTGTCCGAAAGACGTGAAAAAACGACGTCCGGCAGTTCGGCCATTGTGCCTGTGATGACCACGGTGCGAACGCCCAAAACATTCAATGCTCCCGCGAGGACCGCCGCCGCCGCGTCCAGCGTCCGGGCCAGCCATGGCGATATTCCCCCGGCAGCAATGGATTCTGAAAATGCCTTCCAGGTGCGTGGCGATTTTGGGCTGGCTGCGGCGAAACTCTCCAACAAACCGCGGTTTGAAGTCAACGTTTCCAGGCAACCGATGGCACCGCATCCGCAGCGGCGATCATTGCCAACCACCGGCGTGTGCCCGAGTTCGCCGCTAATGGGCAGCGGATGCGAATAGAGCCTTCCGCCAATCATAATCGCCCCGCCGACGCCCTCGGCAAAATCCACCAGCAGGAAATTTCCCTCTTCCGGTTCCACCGCATATTGACCCAAAGCCAACGCACGTTCCTCTTGAATCAGGACCACGGGCGCGCTCCAAACTTCTTGAATCAGAGAAACCATGGCCGCTTTTTCAGTCCAATGAAGATTCGGAGAATAAAGGATCCGGCCGTTGCGCTCATCTACCAGGCCGGGAACACTGGCCAGAATTCCCCAAAACGACTTTTGCGGGATTTGCCGCGCCGATTTGCGGAGAACTTGCAGCCAACCCTTCGCATCACCGCGTGTGTCGAATTCAACCGCGCATTCTTCGTCGCCGGTTGCGCCCGGCGACAAGAGAGTCAGGCGCGTCGTTTCCACTCCGAGTTGAAGCCCGAGAAAACGCGCTTCGGACCTGTTTAGTCGAAGCATCCGCGCCGGCCGGCCCAACCGCGAACCCAATCCGTTCGCTGTAGGTAACTCTCCACTTTCTCCCTTCCCAGCCGTCGCTTTTCTAACTTCTGCCTCTTCAAACACCCCGAGATCCAAAAGTTCATCCGCAATTTTTCCGACTGTGGGCTGGCTCAAGCCCAGCGACTTTGCCAGGTCCGCCCGCGAGGCCGTCCCCACTCGGCGCAAATGTTCCAGCAAGGCGCGTTTATTGTGCCTGCCCATTTGCGAAGGAACTAAAATCATGAATACTTAATTAAGCTAAGAAATTAACCGTCTGTCAAGAATCAACCGAAATTAACTGAAAATGGTGAATAAAGGCTGTCTCGTCAGCACAACCATCACGGACCAGGACGCGGACGGGTACGGTGGTGGCGCTGACAGCCTCCTAGCCCAGCAAAGCCAGGCTGCCGAGTGGAGACACACGAAAGAAACAAGGCTTTGAGGGCTTGGTTGATCACCGGTTCGCGCCGCTGATAACGGGGCAACACTTGGCAATGGAAATGGCCCTATCGGGTGCGGGGTACTTTGGGCTCCATGTCCCCCAGCCGTATGGTCAGCTGACGGCGGTAAAAGCCGTTGGCTTGATCCACCCGCTGCTGGGAACGCTCGTAAGGATGAGCGTTCAAAAAGCATTGCCGCTCATAGCTCATCAGTTCTTCGAGGAACTGGCGGTGCCGGTCTTTCATTATTGATCGAGGTCTTTAAAAAAGAACTCGTGTTTTGCTTGTTGCAATCGCTGCCGACCGGCGGCAGGCTCCTAGCTGAGAGCTTCGCTGCACGGGGCCAGCCCTCCTCCAGGCGGCCCGCAGCGCCGGCAAGGCCCGGAAGGTGAAAATCGTTTGTTTTGACGAAGAAAACGACACGCTGGCAGGGATTGCCGCCGGCGACATTTACGGAACGCTTGTTCAAAGGCCGTTCCGGATCGGACACGACTCAATCGTTGGCATGGCCGACTATCTTCGCGGTAATAAAACGCAGTCGGCAGCCGGGAAAATATTAATTCAGATGAGGGAAATAACCAAGGAAAACGTCGCCGCATTCCAATCCGAGGTAAATGACGCCTTCAAGTCCGCTCAATAGGAATTACTCGCTGACGAAATCTGTCGAACTGCCGGCCAATCCCGCAGGATAGCTAATGCGGGCATTGGCTGTGCCGTTAAGAATTTCATTTAAAACAGGTCCTCAATAACACCATTTCACGCATATTTACAGCCATTTGCGCAAGCACCACAGTTCGATCAAACAGTCCACTTATTGCGCAAAATGGTGAAAAGCTTTCGCAATATGGCGTTGTGAGGTCGCCCAATTATCTGCATATTTTCCCCAAATCCGAACGGGGGAAATTCCCCCCAAAATTTAAGTTCTAAAAACTGCGTAATCATATGGAAATTGTGAAAGAGGCATCAGCCATTTTTGTGGGCGTCACTTGCGTCTGCGTGCCGCTTTTCGGGCAGGCGACGGTGAAGATTGACGTGAACAAGACCGCAGCGCCGATTTCGAAATACATTTACGGGCAGTTTATCGAGCATCTGGGAAATTGTTTTTATGGGGGGCTCTGGGCGGAAATGTTGCAAGACCGCAAATTCTATTACCCAGTCACCTACGATTACAATCCGTGGGCGACGGCCGACGATAAGGTCTGGAAGGCTGGGTCTTACAAATATCTGAATGCATCGCCGTGGAAGGTCATTGGATCAACCAACACCGTGAGCATGGACACGGCCAACCCATTCGTTGGCGAGCAGACGCCGGTGATTCACCTGCCCGGGGACGACAGTTTCGCCGGCGTGTCCCAGGACGGCCTTGCTGTTTTGAAGGGCAACAAATACGTCGGCCATATCGTGCTGGCGGGGGATAAATCCGCGCTGCCCGTTGAAGTGCGCCTGGTGACGGACGGCGTCGTGGAAGCACAAACAATTCAGAAGATCAGCGGCGATTATCAGTCCTATTCCTTCAAATTCAGCGCGCCGGCGACGTCCGACGACGCGCGCATTGAAATCGTCAGCGCGGGAAGCGGCGATTTCAGGATTGGCACATTGTCCCTGATGCCCGCCGACAACATTGATGGGTGGCGCCGGGACGTTCTCGCCCTGCTGAAACAACTCGACGCGCCCATTTACCGGTGGCCCGGTGGAAATTTTGTCAGCGGTTACAACTGGCGGGACGGCATAGGAAGCCGCGACAAACGTCCACCACGGAAAAACCCGGCGTGGAAAGGAGTCGAGTCGAACGATGTTGGAAGCGATGAGACCATGGAGTTGATGGCCTTGATTCATGCCGAGCCCTATGTTGCCGTGAACACCGGCCTGGGCGGAGCCGAAGAGGCTGCCAACGAAGTCCAGTATTTCAATGGGGCGCCCGATACGCCAATGGGAAAATTGCGCGCGGCGAGCGGCCATCGCGCGCCTTACGGAGTAAAATACTGGGCGGTAGGCAACGAGATGTTTGGCGACTGGCAATTGGGGCACATGCCCCTGTCCGAATACGTCAAGAAACACAACGTCGTGGCCGACGCGATCTGGAAAGTGGATCCATCGGCGCAATTGGTGGCGGTAGGCGACGTGGGTGACTGGAGCCAGACAATGCTGACGGAATGCGCCGATCACATGAGCCTGATGAGCGAGCACATCTACTGCCGGGACCTGCCGGACGTGGTTCAGCATGCCGCGCAATTAAAGAATGAAATCCGACGCGTGGCAGCCGCCCATCGGGAATACGATCACGAGATTCCAGGGTTGGCGGAACGAAACGTTCCCGTGGCCATGGACGAATGGAACTACTGGTACGGCGATTACGTTTATGGAGAACTCGGTGTGCGATACCACATGAAAGACGCTCTGGGAGTCGCGGAAGGCCTGCACGAGTATTTTCGCAACAGCGATTTATTCTTCATGGCCAATTACGCCCAAACGGTCAACGTGATCGGCTGCATCAAGGTCACGCCCACGGCCTCGGACTTCGCGACGACCGGCCTGGTGCTGGAAATGTACCGGCATCATTATGGAACCATCCCTGTCCAAGTCAGTGGTGAGGAGGGTGCTCTGGATGTGGCGGCCGCTTGGACGGCCGATCGGAAGGCGCTGACTTTGGCGGTGGTGAATCCCCGCCCCGGCGCGGAAACATTGAATGCGGATTTTGGAGGCGTTTCACTAAGACCGGAGGGGACGTGCTGGAGCATCAACAATCCCGATCCGGAGAGCTACAATACGCCCGGACAGCCGCCGGAAGTATTCATAAAAGAAAGCCGGCCGAACCTCGAAGCTTCCACTTTTACGCTGCCTCCTTATTCGGTCAATCTCTATCGCCTTGAAGTCCGCTAAACGATATACCGAACGCATTCCAACGATCGGACTACTGATTGAATTGTTGTGGGTTTCAGGCCGCGCGCTGCTTTGCGGCATTGCGAAGTGCGCGAGCCATTACGATTCATGGTGATTTTTCTGAGAGCCTTGAGCTTCGGCCATGCCTTTTCCAAACCGGCCGGCTGGCGCAGATGCCAATTGGCTTGCCATCACCAATGCTCTGGAGATAACCAACGGCGGCAGGTCTTTGATCCTGACGCCTACGAACGGAGAATATTTCTTCCGCCTGCAACTCCCTTGAAAGGCATCCACCCATCTGCCGTGAACGATGAATTAATACTGATGAGTTCTCTTTTGTTCCTGGGCACGCTCCTGCTTGGGGTTGAACCGGCATCCGCCCGGCCGCTGCTCGACGCTCCGAGTCAGGAAGTAACTTTTAATCCCGGCGTCTCAAGCCAGACCGCCAGGTTCGGCAGCCGCGGCATCTACGTACACGATCCCTCGGCGATTGTGAAATGTGGGCGCGAGTTTTGGATTTTTTACACCGGCCGCGGCATTCCGTCCTACCATTCGACCGATCTGAAGCTTTGGGAACGGGGGCCTTCGGTTTTTTCCCAGCCACCATCCTGGGTGGCAAAGGCAATTCCGCAAAATCGCTGGATGTATTACTGGGCGCCCGACGTCATCCGCTTGGGCAAACGCTATTTACTTTATTACGCCGTCTCGGTTTTTGGCAAAAACACTTCGGCGATCGGCCTTGCAACCAATCCGACGCTGGATCCCGGCAATCCGAAATTCCGCTGGACGGACCAGGGCATCGTCATCGAAAGCGCCAAGACGAATATTTTTAACGCGATTGATCCTGCTGTTTGCCGGGACAAAAAAGGACATCTTTGGATGACCTTTGGCTCCTACTGGTCTGGCATCAAGCTCATTGAACTTGATCCCAGGACCGGCGGACGCCTCGCAAACGATTCACCGATGTATTCCCTCGCGTTCAACAACTCCATCGAGGCGTCGTATCTCCATTATCATCGCGGTTTTTACTATCTTTTTGTGAATTGGGGCATTTGCTGCCGTGGGACCAACAGCACCTATGAAATCCGGGTTGGCCGGAGCAAGACCATCACCGGCCCGTATCTGGACGATAAAGGAAATGATATGATGAACGGCGGCGGGAGGAAATTCCTTGCATCGAACGGGCCGTTTATCGGGCCAGGCCAGGCGGGAATCCTTTCCACAAGCGAGACTGATTGGCTCAGTTGCCATTTTTATGATGGCACGCGGCACGGAATTCCGACGTTGGCCATCCGAAGGCTCAAATGGAATACCAACGGTTGGCCAGAAGCTGAATAGCCGATTAATACGAATGGGCGCCCGGGGTGCTATCCGGACCGAGGTAAATGCCCAAGCAAAGCATGTCTATGCATCTTTGTAGATTGTATTGATCTCATTCCAGTCAATGCAGAGGAAATTTATTTTTCGAGCATAAAATACTGATCGCCGCCAGAAACAGGCAGGCTAACCTGCCATTCTCCGTTCACAATTTGCGGAGACGAAGGCGCCTGGGTCCAGACACCGGAAGCCAGATTCGTGCTTGTTAAAAGCGTAAAACCAGCCGACGCAAGGGGCCACGACAGTGTAAGGTTCGTTCCGGTCAATTCGGACCGGTTGAAAAGAGGGCTGGCGTTGCTTAACAATTGGCCAGGCCCCAGCGCATCGCTGGCGGCGATTTCCGACGGCGAGAGCACGCCGTTGTAAATGCGGATTTCCTGGAGGGTCCAATCAAGGTAGGCGTCGGCAGTATAGAGGGATCGGCCGATGTAGGCAAACTGATTGCCCACTGTGCTCAACGGGTCTGTGATTCCCGTAAATGTCGCGGCGAGAACGGCATTCGTGTAGATTTGAATCATTCCGGCGGGACAATCAAATACGCACGTCAGGTGCAGGTTGGTGACAGATCCCAACGATGGCAAATCGCCCCCTTGTTCCGCATCAAAACCGGGGTCGGCGCCACTAATCGTGCCCCGCGCGATATTTGGGTTGAAAAATATATAATCATACCCGTTGCCGCTTGTATCGGTATTGCCAAAGGCAAACAAATAAACATAAGGCGGTGATCCGTTGGAACCGGATATTTCGGGAACCCACATGTCAATCGTTGTTGCGGGGTAATTGCTGACAATGCCGCCCGGAAGATTGAGATATTGCTGGCTTGCCGATGAAAACGTAAGAACCCCGTTCGTCACGGCTCCGCCGTTCGGCAGCGTCCCATTCCAAGGCGGCCCCCCGATGGAGTCCGGCGCGTTTGTTCCCGAAACATTGGCCATGCTATACCGGTGCGTGAGCGTCGCGGGAATATAAACGACCTGCACCGTTTGGGAGGCCGATAAACCCAGCGCCGGGTAGCTGGCGGTTATCATGGCTGCGCCCAGGCCGACGCCCGTGACGTTACCGTAAATATCCACGACTGCCACGTTGGTGTTGGATGAAGACCAAATAATTGCGTGATTGGAATTGGTCGTCAGATTGATCCAGCTTCCGGATTGCTCTCCCAAGATAGTGGACGGCACTACAAGACCATTCGTAATCGGCGACTGAACCTGAAGCTGTAGATTTGTGTAATCATTGATTCCAGCAACCGTGAGCCGGAGGATGGAAAGCGAATTGGCCGGCAGCGCCACCGTAAAATTGGTTCCGGCATTTGAAATGAAGTTGGTGACTGGAAAAACGTAAGTAGGCGCGGAAAAGGAATTCTCGTCGGTTGCGTTCTGCGAAGTCAATTGAATGAGCGTGCCGGTGGGGGCGACGGAACCCACTCCGTTGAGATCAAAGGTTGTCGTCATCGCCGCGCTGTAGGGATTGACCGCCTTGACAACCACCTGGCCGGGTGCTTGAGCGTAGGTTGACGATACCAAAAGTCCGCTGGTTGCGGATGGCAGCGTGACGTCCTGAACCAGATTCGTGGCCGCCTGTTGGGAGTTTGTACCAAGGTAACATTGGGCCTCGGCCCCGTTGACCACTATCTTGACGTAATACCAAACGCCGGTTTGTATGTATTGGGGGACCTGGGCGTAAGTGGTTTTGCTCCCGCCGACCATTTGTTCGATGCCATCCAGCGTGTCACTCCAGCCGCCGATGTTCCACCATGTCCAGTCGTAATCATCGAGTACATTAAACAGAATGAGAAAACCTTCGGCGCCGCCCGTTTTCATGGCTTGTAACGTGATGGTGTAATTGGCCCAATTCGTACTCGCATTGTTCGTGTAGGTGGAATAGCAATCGGTGATTTGAGCGGTTTGCTCATATGCGCCATTGGTGACACCCCACGTGCCGTTAAAGACGTCCCAGCCATTGGTGCTCTCGTCCACGAAATCGCTCTGGTACAACGCGACTCCGTTGCTGGTGACGGCGATGTTGGTGTATTCGACTGACGTGTTCCACGAACCGACGCCGATCGTTCCGTGCGGTGTTACGCTGGCTGCATTGGTGGTAATCACCACGGTCGTCGGCAAGACGGTGTTACCGCGGTTCTCGGAAAACATCTGTTGGACGTAATACGATGGCGTGCCAAACGCCTGTGAATCATTGAAATATATCAGGTCCGGTTGCCATTGCATATCGTTGACGTTGCCAAACAGCGGAGCGTAGGAGGCCATCAGGACGATGTCCGAATTTCGCTCCATGCCGGTCATAAATGAGGCCTCGCCCAAAGCGGCGGAAAGGTTACCGTAAGTGCCGTAGCCGGATGTCACCGCGTATTCACCTATAAAAACTTTCGGCCCCGCGCGGTTGTAACTGTCGTACATCGTCGCGTAGGAGATGAAGGTGGAGGCGCTGGAATAATAATGCTGGTCCTCGATTTCAACCGGCGTGGACGCGGGAATGCCTCCCCAGTCCGGCACAATCAGATGTATCGCCGGGTAATTTGATTTGATGGCGTTATAAAAAAGCGCATAACGGTCATCGTAATAGGATCCGCCGTTCTCGTTGCCAATTTCCATGTATTGCAGGTTATACGGCCCGGGATGGCCGTTGGCCGCACGCAAGGCGCCCCAGGTTGTATTTGTCGCGCCATCGGCGTATTGGATCAAATCCAGCGCGTCCTGAACCCACGGGCCCATCTGGTCCAACGGCACGGTGTTATTCGTAGCGCCGTCGTAACCCAAAGCCAATCCGGCATTTATTGCATAGAGGGGTGTCATGCCTAAATCTTCGCATTCCCGGAAATACTCGTCCGCGCCGTAACCATCCGTTGACCAATAGCCCCAGGCGTCATCCATGTGGCCGGGGCGCTCCGAAATGTCGCCGATGGTTTTCTTCCAACGCACAGCATTGGTGATATTGGCGCCTTCAATAAAGTTTCCACCCGGGTAGCGTAGAAAGGAGGGATGCAATGCTTCCAGCATGTTTGCCAAATCCAATCGCAGGCCGTTCGTGCGGTTGTTGAAGGTGGCGGCGGGAAAAAGGGAAACCACGTCCAACCAGACCGTGGCAGGCTGCGAAATACTCAGAACCAATTGGGCGTTTGTGTCCGTGGCGTCCGGAACGAGCGACGCCGAAAATTTCTGCCAGTTGGACGTCAACTCACTGAACGAGGCCTGAGCATAAACGGTGGTGCCGGCGGCGTTCTCTAACTTCGCGGTAATCGGCACGTCAAAGCTGTCCGCCCCCATCGCGTAAAAGTTCAAATAATACGTGGCGCCCGCCCGCAGATTTATGCCCCAAAAGCCCGAGTTCGCCGCGCCGACACTGCCGGTGCCGGATGACATGGTGAGCTTTAGCGAATTGACGATATTGGTGTTCAACGGCTGCGTGGGATCCACGCTCATGGTCCCGGTCGCCGTGCCTTGGGTGACGAACGTCCAATAAAGAGGGCTGGAGGCGGAATAAAACGCGCGGTTACGCACCATTTCGGCATAGAGGCCGCCTTCTCCCGCGAAATTGATTTCCTCAAAAAAGATGCCGAAGAGATTCGAACTGACGACTGCGCCGGGCTGGTTGACTTGGATGGAAACGGTGGCGGCGGATTGGCTGCGAGCAAAAGGCGCGGTTAAAAGTCCCAACACCATAAGACCCCACAGCATTCGGTTTTGGAGGTTGGCGTCTTTAATTTTCTTTCGATATTTCATACCATCGCCTGAACGTGGTTCAATTGCCCCCGTACACCTGAACTGGATTTCCATTATAAATGACAACCGCATCTGGAGTCGGCGTCTGGTCAATGCCCGTTCCATGATTTGGAGAAACCCATACAATGTGAAATGTCCTCGCGGTTAACATCCCGGGATAGCTGCCTTGCCGCGCGCCTAGGGTCAATGTTTGAGCGGCATCATTCCACACGATGGGAACCGTCGCATAGGCTCCCGATTCATAATCGTAGTTGTCGCCTTCGTCATCGTAGAGCGTGAAACTGCCATTGGCGCCACGATAGACGCGCAGTTCAATCGGGTCGTGGTCCTCCATGGCATATTGAATGGGCGGACCGTAGGGAATGATGGAGCCGGCGCGGATCTGTATGGGCATGGTGTCAATGGTTGCGTCCGCGCTAATGGTCTGGCCGCCGGCATTGGTTTGGCCGGTCCAAAAGTTGTACCAGATGGTCCCTGCCGGAAGATAAACATTGCGATTGGTTGCGCCTGCAACCGTCACCGGGCAGACCATGATCGCAGGACCAAACATATATTGGTCCGGAATATCGAAGACATTGGTATCCGACTGAAAATCCATGACAAGCGGCCGCATCATTGTGTATCCGTGGCTCGTGACCATCCATGCAACCGAATAGATATAGGGAATTAAATGATAGCGCAGCTCGTCGAAATTAATGAGGTTGGTTTCGGTGGAGGTGGGAAACAGGTAAATTGCCTTGTTATTGTTGCCATGGATGCGAAGCATGGGGCAGAAAGCGCTGAATTGAAACCACCGGGTAAAGAGTTCGTCATAGGCGGGATTGCCCGGGGCGTTGTCATTAAAACCGCCCGTATCCGTATTCCAATAAGGGATACCACTGATCGAGAAATTCAAGCCGACGGCAATCTGCTGCGCCAGAGTTGGAAAATCGCCATTGATGTCGCCTGACCAGGTGACAACCGCATTACGCTGCTGGCCGGCCCATGCCGAGCGAGTGAGGATGAAGACGCGGTTCGTGTTGTCCATGGACCGCTGCCCCTGATAGACACCCGTCGTATGCATGAAAGGATAGGCGTTAAATACCCGCGCGCCAGGGCCTGCGGCGGTTGTGTAATTGGCATACTCCCCCCAATTCCCACTTAACTCGGGTTCGCTGGCATCAAGCCACCAGCCATCAATTCCCAGATTAAACAGATTCGTGGCAATTTCATTCCAATAGACCTGCCGGGCGGCGGGATTGAACGGGTCATACCACTGGCCATATCCCGACGGATAAACATTTGGCACGATATTTGTGTAAATGCCGTTGACCGCCGCCAGCATGCTGGCATTAAGAATGTTGGTGTCGAATCTCGCCCAAACCGAGATGATTAAGCGAGTATTTTCGCCATGCAAAGTCTGCATCATCTGCGCTACATCCGGATAACGGTTAGTATCAAACAAATGGGATCCCCAAGGGTTGGGGGTCCAATACTGCCAGTCCTGAATCACGCAGTCGAGAGGGATGTTGTCAGCGCGATAGGTCGCGGCCACGCTCAGGACCTCAGCCTGGTTGGTATAATGGTTCCGACATTGCCAAAGCCCCCACGCCCATCTGCCGAACATGGGCGGATTTCCCGTTAATGAGCGGTAGTCCGCAACCACGCTGTCCAATGCAGGACCATACATGAAATAATAGTCAACGGAACTGGCTGCGTCCGAACTCCAGGTGAGATTCGTGCTGCTGCTTTGGGCGACATTGACGTCGCTGACGGCCGGATTGTCCCAGAAGATACCATAGCCCCGGCTTGAAACGAGCAAGGGAAGCCCACATTCGGAAGGATTTTGATTTTGCAGATGCACAGTCGCGCCGCGATAATTCATCAGGCCGGCAGCGTCTTCGCCCAAACCATAAACCGCCTCGTTGGAGGAAATCAAAAACTGCTGTTGGCTTTGCAGAGTATTGACGCCGCCGTCGCTCGCGGGAACGCCAATCGTTACCGGGACCAGGGAGCGCCCGCCTTGCGGCAATTCTGATAGAACAACGGAACCGTTGGAGTCGTAGAAGCCGACGGCCCCGGTCGCGCGGTTGACGTTGACTTTTAACAAGGAAGTATTGAGCGTCACCGAATTACCAGCCTGGGATACCGTCCAGCCGGAATTCGTCGGTGGGGCCACGACGGCGAAACTGTTCGTTGGCAGCCCGCTAGTCAGCCCATAGGTAACCCGAATGATCCGCGGAGAAAAGACCTGAAGCTGAAGAACGCCCGCGCTCATTTGAAAAGCGAGGCCCGTGGCGTTCGTTTGCCACGACTCAACCGGCATGGGGCGCGGGCCGGCCAAATACTGCAACCGATAGAAGGCCGCATTGTTGGAGATTGAATCTGTCACAAAATTGGTTCCGTTCAGAACGGAGACATTCATTCCCGCATAATTCCACGGTCCATTCAAATTTGTGCTGGTTTGCAGCAGATACCCGGCATAGTTGGTGGACCACGAAAGTTGAAACTGGTTTTCCTGCAATTGGTTGGATGCCAGCGTTGGATGCGCCTGTGGCGTCAACTGCACTAAAAACACCCGGGTGCCGACCAATGGATTCAAGGTATTGTCCGGTGCTCCGGCTGTGCTGCCGTTGTAGGCCGTTCCTCCGTCCTGGACATTTGTGCAATTGCCCAGCCATTCAAAAAAGCAGTTATTATTGGAGACGCTGGTCAGGTCAAAACCATAGGTCATGTTTGCCTCCAGCAGGACGGGCGCGGCAAGCGAGAAATGCAGCCACCGTCCGTCGCCGTTCAGCGTTTCCAGGGCCGTTGTTGGCCATCCTTCCGTTCCCATGGTCGCATAGGTTTCCGTATGCAAAACAAAGCCCGACGTTCCGGCTTGCGACGGATTCGTGATGCGCAACGTCAATCCGCCACCCGCCGCCATTTGACACCAGGTGCCATTGCTGTTGGGGGTATTGGGATCAATTGTGTTCTGAGTATACCCAACATGCCGAACCCAGACATCCGTCAGCAAATACCCGCCCGGACTGGAACCGGTGGTGAAGGTTTGCCCCTGGGTCGGACGATCATTCGCCACGTACGTGTAGCCGTCATTCGCCGGGCCATTGGTTGCGGGCGCGTTGCCGGCGGCGTGAACATTGTACATATCCATGTTGGCCCCGGCGAAGTTATAAATATCGCAGGGACCCGGGACCGGCCACCAGGAACCCAGAGACAGGGTCAACCCATGGACCCGCGGCACTGACACAACCAGCGCCACGAAAGCAATTCGAAGGAACATTCCGCTCATGGAACCTCAAGGATAAACCAACTGAAAAAAGACATTCTGTGCCGGAACCAAAGGCAGCCAGATTTGATTGGTCGTGTCCGAGCTGGGGATGGCAAACCAGTTTGTGCCGGAAAGCCCGTTGGTGTTCATGAGCAACCGCCAGCCGGTGTGATCGCCGGCCCAGTTGATTTGAATGCCGCTTTGACCGGCGTTATTGACAGGGTTGACGCCGATGGATGGGATTGCCGTTGAGGCCGGATACGCAACAACTTGGGCGGAATATCCGGATTCCTCTCCGAGAATGTCCACGGAGGTGACAACATAATAATAGGCCGTCCCATTTTGGAGGGTGCCGTCAACAAAGTTTGTACTCGTGATGTCGTTGGCAATCAGCGTATAACTTCCACCGGAATTTGTGCTCCGATAGACATTGTAAAATGAACCATTGCCCGTCCAGGCGAGGGTGGCAGTCTGGCTGGTGTAGCCGATGGCGACGGAAGGCGGCACAGGAGTGACGATCGCGACCGGTTGGTAAGGTTTGATGAGCCGCCACTCCGTCGCCGAGCTTGGGGCCGGATCGTTGATCATTCCAAATGCAATGGCGGGCGGGCTGCCGGTGGCTTCGATGCTTTGCGATACGGAAAGGTTGTCAACGTAGTAATAGCCCTGGCTGTCCGGGCCGTTCATCCACCATTGGCACGTCGAGTTTGTCGCGCCCACGGGCGCCAGGCCGGGTGTGCCTCCGTTATTACACAGCCGCCGCCCATCCTTCAGCGAAATGATGTAGTATTGGTTCTGGATTGCAGCCGGCAGTAACGCCCATTGCGCCGAAGCGTCGCGCACATAAATGTCCTGCGGCACCGGCGCAGAGGAGGAATTCGTCGAGGTCAGCCGAAAACTTGTGCCGAGGTTGTGAATCAAATACGGCGTGCGCGTCTGCAAATAAGTCACACCATCCCAGGTCGCGTAAAGTTCACCGTAGGGAGAGAGCGTCTGGCCATCGGACATAAAGACACTACCGGTAAAGCCATTGTCCACCCAGGGACTGTCCGGGTTCGTGTTGCTGAACGGGAAGATGGAATAACGTTCCAGCCAAGGCTCGCTCTCCGCCATCCACATAAATTCGGCGAGAAAATTGTAATCATCATCCTCCGACCAGCATTGGCAGTCGCTCCAATCCACAGGCGAAAACTCGGTAAGCCAGACGGGCCGTCCATAAGCATTATATTCCGACTGAAGATCGCTGATGACGGATGAGGAGTTGGGAGGCACGTAAAGGTGAACTGCGGAATAATCCACACGGTAACCGCTGGCCGCGATCATGGCGTAAAAGGAATTCTCCCATGCATCCTGTTCATCCTGCATGGCCGGGCCGACCAACGGCACGTTCAAACCCATTAGAGACGGCCAATTGGCTATGGCGTCATTCGTGGAAGGGTTGGTTGAGGCGGTGCTGGGATTATCCGGTTCATTATAGCCGAGGAGGCAGGCGGGTAAGGGCTGGGCCAGCCAACCCGGGTCGCGATCCTGCAAATCGCTGACAGGCTCCCAATATTCCGTATCCACCATGGGAACAAAATCAAAATTCGAAGGTTCGCTGGCGGCGGTGTTATCATTGTAGTTATACGCCCAGGCGGTTTGGAATTCGCTCTGATAGGGCGGCCCTTCATATCCCGCCATCCCTTTCTTTGGCCAGTGCGTTTGATACGAAAACCCCCAAAGCTGGGATGTGTTGGTTCCGGGCGCCTGCAACGTGACATTGGCTGGATTGCCATTGTCTGTTTGTAACGCATAATCACTGGCCGCGTTGACGATGCGGTAGAGGCCGTTGCCCACACTGACAAAATACCACTGCTGCGAACTCTGCCCGGAGTAATTGACGGTTGCGACGCCAGTTCCAAGCGTAAAGCCGCCGCCGGCCATGCCGATGCACTGCCAATCCGAATGCTGAAGAACGCGGAATGTGCTGTTTTGGTAGTTGTAAAGCAGCGCAAACTGTTGGTCCAGGCCGCCGTTCGTATAGATCTCCTGGCTTGCGCCATTGGCATTGACAGTAAGCACCTGGCCGTTGCCGGCGTTGGTAATGGCCCAAAAAGCCTCGCCGAAGGTATCAAAAGCATAAGTTGGAGGAGGAACGGTAACAAGTATCCGGGTAATACGCGGGCTAAATTGCGCCGTGATGTACGCCTGACCCGGGGCAAGAGGAGTGATTAATCCGTTTGAATTAACTGTCAGGACACTGGTATTGCCGGAGGTGAGGGTCGGCTGGCCGTAGGCGAAAAGATAAGCATTTGACACGTTTTGAAAATTGCCGACCAGCGCCAATTGCGCCGTCGAATTGACCGGGACATTGGTCGGGCCCAAAATCACGATATTCGACAGGGTGCCGGTGTTTGGCACAACCTGGTAGTTCACAACCTGGCTCGGTCCGGCGCTGGCATCAACCGCAATTTGATTGTTGGTCGGCGCACCACTAAAAATCCGAAGCTCGCTGATCGAGCCATTAAGATAAGGATCGATATCATACAGGGAGCGGCCGAGGTAACTGTGTTGATCGTTGACGACAGACATCGCGTCGGTCTCCGTGGTATTGCTGGCGACGAGACTGCCATTGATATACAGCCCGATGAAATGTGCCGGAGGGTTGAAAACGGTGGCAACCATCACGTTCGTTTCAAAGTCCAGGGAGCCGGGCATTAATGCCTCCTGCTCTCCCTCCCAACCGGGATCCGCGGCGCTGATCGCCGCCCGAACTCCACTTCCATTTGGCGTAAAAAACATGTAATCTTCGCCATTGCCGCTGTTGTCCGTGTTGCCAAATGCGAAGACGTAGGAGTTGACGGCGCTGTTCGCGAAACTGGCCCAGCTTTCGATGGTCACAGCCGCCGGACCGCTGATGGTTCCAGCCGGCAACTCGACGTAGCCGTTGGTGCCGTTTAAGACCAAAGCGCTGCCGTTAAACGTCGCGCCGCCGACCACCGTACCATTGGCCGTGCCGACCGAATCGTTGGCATTGCTGATGAAACTGTAACGGTGAATGAGCGTCTGAGAATGAGCGAAGGGGTCAAGCGACGGCACCAGACAAACGCAGATCAAAAACTTGCGGAATGCTCTCATGAATCTCGGCGAATTTAATCTACTTCAAAATGCGGCGGAATCAACCGATTCATTGAGCATACTAAAAATTGGGCGGCGGTACTTACCGCCGCCCATTGACTTCGGTCCATCCAATTTCAATATCCTCTTTAATTATTGGTAGTGCTAAGGATGTAGAACTGCTGTTTCGACCCGCCGGTCACGGCGTTCGGCAGGTTGGTTGTGAAGCTGCTGCTGCCGCTCACTACATTCGTCCAAACAGGTGTCCATGTGATGGGTGCCACCAGGTTCGTTGCCGTCAGCAGATAGATCGTCCCCGAACCGGAATTGGTCGCCGAGATGAACAGGCTGGTCCCGGAGATACGCGGCACCGCCGTGAATTTAAGGCTCGACACGGAGGCGGAACCGGAGACCACGCTCAAGATGCCGGTGCCCGGGTTGAAGCTGTAGGCCATGCCGGGACCAGGCGATCCGGTGATGGCGGCAAAGTTTCCTGAAGACCCGCCGGTGAAGAATAATTGGAAGCTGTCGCCGACATGCAACGAACCGCCGAGGTTGGCGACGGACAGCGTTCCGGCGTAGGCCATGGTGCCGTAGCAATAGATTTGATCATTGGTGAGCCCTGGCGAGAGCGACTCGTTTAACTTTACCGACGTGACGCTGCCCGATTGCAAGGTCAGGCTATTGTTGAAGGACAACGTACCAATGCTGCCCGGGATGCCGGGGGCGATCGTTCCGCCGCTGGACACATTACCGTTGACCGTGCCGTTGCCCGAGATCGTTTGGACCGCTCCCAGTGTAAAGGTGACACCGGACACGTTAAATATACCGCTGGATGAGATGTTGATATTGGTGGAGCTTGCAATCGAGCTGCCTGCCCCCAGGGTAAGCGTGCCACTGCTGATGACTGTGCTGCCGCTGTAGGTATTTGCGCCACTTAGCGTCAACGTGCCGCTGCCCGTGGAGGTCAATCCACCGCTGGTATTAGCCGTGGGCGCCGCGCCAGTTACGGTCGCCGGCGTGGCGGCGCCGCCGCCACTGACGACAAATACCGGCGTGGCTGTGTAATTAACACCCGGGCAGGTGATGATTACATTGGTCACCGTCCCGGTGACGGGATTGATTTCGGCAATGGCCGTCGCGCCGAAACCGGTGGTATCGCCTGCGCCATTGGTGATGGTAATAATCGGCGGGGCTATATAACCCGCGCCGCCCGTAAAGGAAGCGATGCCCTGGATTCCTTTGCCGGTGGGAGCAAGCAGCGGCTGGCCGACGGAGACTGCGTTGCCATTGTTATTGATGGTGGCGCCACCGCCG
Source organism: Verrucomicrobiia bacterium (assembly GCA_030044395.1). GTDB lineage: Bacteria > Verrucomicrobiota > Verrucomicrobiia > Limisphaerales > UBA11358 > UBA11358. Next base: position 2,086 of record JASHVW010000115.1, on the reverse strand, counting down.
TAGATATCAGCGGCGGTCACGGAGATAAACGGACTGCTAGGCGTGCCGGCCTGGAGCGTGCCGCCGTTGAAGTTGAGCTGGCCATACGTGACTGGCGTATAGGATGGGCCGTTGTAACCTTGGATGACGCTGGCCTGGAGGACGCCGCCATTCAGGTTCAAAATCCCCTCATAGTTGGTCCATCCCAAATAGACGCCGACCGCGGCAGTGTTGGAAACGACGCCGCCCATGATGTTGATGATACCTGATTCGCCGGTGTCCCACGGGCCGACGATGCCGCCGCCGGCGTAGGTGAGATAACCACCGAAGACGTTCATGACGCCGATTTCGGACCCGTTGGTATTGTTGTTATTTCGGGCAAGCAGCAGCCAGCCGGTGTCAATGACGGTGGCGCCGTTGTGGATCTCCAGAATGCCGTTGCCGGCCAGTCCAAAGTTGGCAGAGGCGCCGTTGTTGCCTTCGCCAGCAATCGCAAGACCATCAACAGTGTTCGTGCCGTTGATGGCGTCGTAATAGCCGTAGGAACCCGGAACGTTGCCGAGGTCAAGATTATCGAATCCGCTGTCGGCATTTGCCCAAACGGTCCCCGTTTGATAAACGGCGGCCACGGAATTGCTCGCGTTGCCGACGAGGAAGCCGAAGGTAGCGAGAGAGCCAGAGACGTTGAGAACACTATTCCCCGCCGCGTTGCCGATGGTCGTATTGCTGTTGCTGGCGATAATCGCGCCCGGTACGTTCAGGGTGCCCACGCTCACAACGGTCGGTCCGGTGTAGGAATTGCTGGCCGCCAGCGTCAAGGCGCCGGTGCCCCCCTTACTCAGACCGCCGCCGGAGTCGGCGACGTTCACGTTCAAGGTCTGAGTGTTGGCCGAATTGTTGATAATGGAGCCCGCGCCGCTCAGCGTCAGCGTGCTGTTGTTGGCGCTGCTGATATCAAAGCTGCCCGCGCTGCTGTCGAACAGGAGGGACGCAACCGTATAATTGGTGTTCATGTCTGGCGAAAGTTGCGTCGTGCCCTCAAATTCAAAGCTGTCGCCGACGTAACCAGGAGCCAGGCCGTTGGTCCAGTTCAACGCGGTGGACCAATTCGCGTTGGCGCCGGCGCCGTTCCAGACATCGTTTCCGGCAATGATGATCAACGGGACACTGGTTGAGCCGCTATTATTGGCGGTGTCCGTGGCCGTGACGTTAATGCTCTGACTGCCAGTGGAAGCCGCGGCCGGAATGGTGGCCGTGTTGGTGTATATGTCACTGGCATTCGATTGGACGAGCGAGACAAGCGAGCCGCCGATGGGGCTGAGGTCCGCTTTCACCGTGGAAATGCTGGAAGTGCCCGGGGTAACGTCGGCGGTGATCACCGTGGACTGATTTCGCAACAGCGTTGATGGACGGACCGAGGCGGTGACTATCGGCGAACTCACCGCGGCGTTGTAGTGCAACGTGACGGTGGTGCCGGTGGTAACGACGGTATAATGCCCCGCGTTGACGGGGGTGACATCCCATACCGGCGCGCTGGCAAAGGTGCCGGAAATCGAACCGGCGGTAATGAGCACATAATCCGCCGTAGTATCCAGACTGCTGGAGGAGCTGGGGGCGCTAAGGTGGATGGCGTTGCCATTGGCGTTCAACGCGCCGTCAACCGCGATCTGGTCATTATTACCGTTGTAAGTGGTGCTCAACGCCAGGAACACGGCCCCGCCCGAGGCGAGAGTCAAATTGCTATTGAAGGTGTTGACGCCAAGTGCTCCGGGGATGCCGGCGGACACGGATGAACCCGCCCCTGCGGTCACATTGCCGTTGACATTGCCAAGGCCGGACAACATCTGGCCGTTCGCCAGTGTATAACCGCTGAGCGCCGACACGTCGAACGTCGCGCCGCTTTCGGTGAAGATGTTGGTCGAATCGTTGATTGAGCCTGAGCTGGCCAGCCCCAGGATGCCGTTGCTGACCACGGTGGCGCCGGTGTATGTGCTGACGCCGGTGAGCACCAAAGTGCCAGGACCGGACGAACCGACGGAAACCAAACCACCGCTGATATTCGGGCTTGGGGCCGCGCCCGTGATGGTGGCAAGAGTTGTGTATCCAC
>JASHVW010000114.1 GCA_030044395.1 Verrucomicrobiia bacterium | reverse complement strand
GCGCCGCCGGTAATGGCGATATCGTAAATGAGGCCAAGGTCCACGATGTTGCAGCCAATCTCGGGGTCAATCAGTTGGCGGAGGGCTTCCAGCACAGTTTCTTTGTCAAGTCGAGTGGCGGTCATGGGATGATTTTTTTGGGGCTGCGAGTGGCTTCATCCGAGGGTGAAAATAGTGTGATAAAATTCTGATGGCATTGACAAAAACGGTGGCCAGACTCGTCGCGAACAAAGCGCAACCCCATCTCACCGTGACGGCACGTGGAGTCAAAATTCCAACTCCAGCGACCGGCAGTGCGATCAGGAATAACCAGTAGCCAAGCCTTTGCAGCCCAATGGAATACATTTCAGCCAAAGCCGGGACCTGGGCCTTCCCAATGTGCTTGCTGTATGCGCCAAACCAGACAAGGAACGGAATGATTTTGTAGAGCATTCCAATGACTGCAAACGACACGACACCAATCAAGCCGACATAGCCATAGAGATTTTCCAGTTGTCCAGTGAAGGGGTTCAACGGCAATCGCGGCCATGAAAGCACGAACGCCAGAAGGGAAAGTGGCGCAAGCAAGCCAATGGCCGTCAGAAAATAACGGACTCCCCAATCCATGACCCGGCGTTTTCTGGCGCGCAAGATGGCGATGATTTCCCAGCCATAAATCGCCAGAGCGGCAATGACAACCAGGGCAAATGCCGGCTTCAAAACGCTTTGGAGCAGTATCGAAAAGAGCGAACCGACGAGACCAATATTTAGCAACGCAATGGAAATCGTGGCGCGCTTGCTATTTTGAATCTCGCTGAGCGTGAACATTGGAATCAGTTTATAAGACACGCCGACGATCAACATCATGAAAAAACCAATGATTCCCAAATGCGCGTGTGTGTGCATCGCGCCGAAAGGATTGAAATGGAACATAAAATTCGCGCGGCCGGCTTTAGCGGCTGTGATTAATAGACCTGCCGTGATGGTCAACAACACCCAGGCGAGCGCCGAAGCCGCTGACAGGGAAACGACATTCCATTTGGGAATACGCAACAGTGTTCGCGTGATGTTGTAAATGAAAAGGCAGGCCCCAATCGCAAATATTGAGCCAAACCAGCCGACCCCTTTCATGTTCCAAGCATGAAAGGCCATAACCATTCCAGTCAAGCCGACCACATGAAGGAGCCATTGGGGAAGGACCATCCGTTCGCTGTAAAGTTTTGCTTCCAAGGCAACCGGGACGAGTTGATACATCGCGCCCATGACGATGGAACAAAGCCAGCCCAACACGAACAAATGAGTTATCGCCACAGCGCTCGCACTGTAATGATAGGCTGCAAGAATTTGCGGTTGAACCACCAGCCAGATTCCAACCGCGAGCAAAGCAGCGAGACCCGTTGCCATGAACGCCAGAGGCAAGGCAATGGATGAAACAGCACTCGCTCCCAGTCCGGTTATGCTCCCGGACACCGGGGATTGCGTTTTGCGAACGCCGCTCGCTGGAGTTTTAATTCCGGTGGATATGGGTAATGAAACTTCCATCATTTTGTTCCTCGGATTGGCCCATGTATCCACGAGCTTCGAGTTGCGCGTAAAGATGCATGGGGCGGCGGTCGGTGCGGGCGCGGATTCCGGTTCCTTCAGGCAAACCGGCAAGGGCTTCAAGGATTTTGACCATGGGCTGTGGCGGCTCAAGCCCCCTGGCATCTACCTCAATGAACTGCGCTTCCCGGTTCGGAATATTTTCCGGGTTTCCTTGCGCTTGCGGCAAGTTTTCCGTCTTTTCCAGAGATTTGCCATTTTTCGTAAAGAGCACCTCCCAATCACCATTCTCGATTTGGCGGGCTTCATGGGCGAAGCCTTGCTTGTTCAAGAGAATCAACAGGGGGACTGGCTCAAATGGCGCAATCACCAAAAGGCTTTGCTCGGGCCGCAATTCCAAAACCGTCATCATGATTCTGGAGAATGGTTCGCGCCCGTTGCGAATGTCTTCGCGCACATCGAGAGTCACGTGTTTCTGGTTCATGGCGTCATCCTACGATTGAGCATTGGAATCTGCCTTGACTGGAGTCAATTTTTGCTCGCTTCCCGGTTTGGTCAGAGTCAGCAGCATGGAAAATTGAGTTTTGGCGCGGACGGCGTGGGGAAGATTTGGCGGAATATATACGATGTTTCCCGCCTCTAACTCGTGCGGTTTGCCTGCAAGGGAAAATTCACATTCGCCAGTCAGGATTTCGACAAGGGCGTGTTGGGTCGAGGTATGTTCAGTCAATTCCTGGCCTTCGGCAAACCCAAACAATACGGCGCGTGAATTGGATGTGCGCAGCAACGTGCGGCTGACGATGCCGCTTTCTTCAAATTTGGTTTCTTCAGTCAGCGACAGGATTTTTCCCCGTCCAAAATCAATTATAGGTTTTTCGCTCATGGAGAAAGTCTCACATAAGCGCCGCTGCCTTGATTTGACTCAAATCAAAGAATTGCAAGATGGGTCAGGCTTGTTCCCATACGCCGAATCGGCCGTATTTTTGACCTGTGTCAAAGTGGGAATCCAGAAAGGGAGTCATGTTCATTTCAGCTAACAATGGCTCGCTTATGAATGGATTGATTGAACCAAGCCTGAAACCGCAACGGCTCTCAAAACGGAAAGAAACTCCTTCTGCCAGCACTTCCGCGCGTCAGATGCCGGGCGCAAGTTGGCGTTCCAGATTCCACCTTACACCCCATCGCTTGCGCCGGACGGTACAAATCGCCTTTCTGTGCATAAGCCTTTGGATCGGATTGCGCTTCGTCCTGTTTTACTTTTCACACATGGACTCGTGGCATTCCGCAGTTTCTCGCCCGCCGGGCGTCGAGGCATTTCTGCCGATCAGCGCACTGGTCAGCGCGCGATACTGGCTCCATACCGGCATCATCCATCCCGTGCATCCGGCGGGACTGCTAATTTTCGGCGCCGTCCTTGCCATCTCCTTCCTATTCAAAAAATCGTTCTGTAGTTGGGTCTGCCCCTTCGGATTTGTCTCGGAAAAACTCGCGGATGCGGGTCGTAAATTCATCGGGCGAAATTTCCTTCTTCCAAAATTCATGGACTGGCCCATGCGGGCAATCAAATACTTGCTGCTGGGATTCTTTGTTTGGATGATCTTCTTCCGGATGGATCTTGCCGCATTGCGGGATTTTCTAAATGGCCCATTTAATGAGACTGCCGATATTCGATTGTTCCAATTTTTCTTGGCACCGGGGCACACCACTATTGTTGTCCTGACAGTCCTTGTGGGGTTATCTCACTTGGTCAGGCATTTTTGGTGCCGTTATCTTTGCCCATACGGGGCATTGACCGCGCTGTTTGGTTTTGCCAGCCCAACGAGGATACAAAGGAACATTCCTTCCTGCATCGAATGCGGAAAATGCGCGCGGGCATGCCCCGCCGCCCTGCCGGTTAACCGGTTGCTGACAGTTCATTCCGACGAGTGCTCGCTTTGCCTGGAATGCATGCAATCATGCCCCGTCACGAACACTCTGGGAGTGGAGAACAAATTCCCGCGACGCCGGATCAAACCGCTGGTGATTGCGCTGGCCATCGTCGGAATTTTTCTGCTGGTCGTCGTTGTCGGCAGGCTTACCGGGCACTGGCAGTCATCCATTTGCGGCGCGAACTGATTTTGAAGAATGTTAGCGACGCTAGGTTGATTGTTTTTCCAGGAAGTCTTTCAAAACCGCGGCATTATTGTGTTCAACGTCGTGGGCGCTGAAAAGCAATGTAATTTTTTCCTTTTCTGCAGCTTCCCGTAAGGGACGCCAATTTTCAGGTTTGGCATTCAATTCAACAAGGTAGCGCTTTCGAAATTCATCCCATTTAGCCGGATCATGATTGAACCATTTTCGAAGTTTGTCGGTGGGCGCCACCTCCTTGAGCCATCCATCCATCCTCATCACTTCTTTCTTCGGGCCGCGTGGCCACAGCCGGTCAACGAGAAATCGTCTTCCGTCAGATTCGGCTGGCGGTTTATAAACCCGTTTGATCTGAATTGCAGTTTTTTTCTTCATCCTGGCCACTCATTTGCCAGAAACTTGATTCAAGTCAAGGAGGCTGTCCACCTCTGACCGTAAAATTGCGCCTTGAAAACGTCACTTATACACCCATTGACAAAAATCTCGCATTGCGATATAAGCCGTCACAACAGCAATCATGAAAGGAATTTATGAATGACTCGCCCAGGCAAACCATGCTCATTTCCAAGGGTTGGATTCAAGCAGTGGCCCTCGTCATGCTTTTCGGCTTTTTCGTTCTCGGCCTGCTTGCCTATTACACCTATACCGATGAACCGCCCATCCCGGACAAGGTGGTCGATACCAATGGGACGGTCTTGTTTACAGGTGCCGACATCATTGCCGGCCAGCAGCAGTTCCTCAAAAATGGATTGATGGAGTATGGTTCGATTTTTGGCCATGGAGCCTGGCTGGGGCCTGATTTCACGGCGGATTATCTGCATCGTGCGGCCCAAGCCAGCATTGATTATTATGGAGGAAATTCATCGGACCTCGCCCGCCAGCAGACGATTGATGATTTCAAGACCAACCGTTACGACAGCGCGACGCGCATCCTTGCGTACAGCGCGGCCCAGGCAGACGCTTTTGAAAAACTCGTCGCCTACTATGCGGATTTCTTCGGATCGCCTACGACAAAATTTGGCCTGCGTCCCAATGCCATTACCGACCCGGAAAAGATCCGGCAGTTGACGGCATTTTTCAGTTGGTCGGCATGGGCAGGCTCGACCTTGCGGCCGCATAAATATTATTCCTACACGAACAACTGGCCGCCGGAATCACTGGTTGGCAATCATGCCACGGCGGAAATGCTCATTTGGAGCATGCTTTCGCTCGCCGCATTGATGGGTGGCATCGGGCTGTTGCTGGCCGCTTTTGGCCGGTGGAATTTTCTGGGCTGGCATGGCCGGGAGGAACAGCGCATTGCCTTCCGCCCGCCCGATGAAGTGATGCTTACCCCGGCACAGCGGTCGTGTGCCTGGTTTTTCTTTGTCATGGCGCTCCTGTTTGTATTGCAAACCCTGGTTGGCGGCGCGTCGGAACATTATCGGGCGGAGATTACCAACTTCTTCGGTTTCGATCTGGCGCGGGTGCTGCCCTATAACATCGCCCGCACCTGGCATTTGCAATTGGCGATTTTCTGGGTCGCGACATCTTATCTCGCCGCCGGAATTTTTCTGACGCCGATGATTACAGGACGAGAGCCACGGGGGCAGCAATTGCTTTCCTATGCGCTGTTAGTCGCTTTGGCGGTGGTGGTGTTTGGAAGTCTGGGAGGCGAATATGCGGGCGTGTTTGGCTGGATTCAGCGAGGCTGGTCATGGTTTGGGAACCAGGGATTCACATTCCTGGATTTGGGCCGGTTCTGGCAGATTTTGCTCACGGTGGGCTTGTTCTTCTGGGTCATTATTCTTTTCCGCGGGTTGCGAATCAAACTGCGAAACGAATATGCCGGCAATATGCCCTGGCTGTTTTTCTTTGCCGCGCTGGCCATTCCCGCCTTTTACGCCGTGGGATTGCTTGTGCGAACAGACTCGACCTTCACCACAACGGATTTTTGGCGGTTTTGGGTCGTGCACCTGTGGGTGGAAGACTTCCTTGAATTATTTACCACGGTTATGGTCGCTTACATTTTTGTGCTGCTTGGCGTGGTGCACCAGCGCGTGGCCTTGCGACTCATCTATCTGGATGTCGTGCTCTATTCGGCGGGCGGGGTAATCGGGACAATGCACCATTTGTATTTTTCGGGAGAACCGGCAGTGCATATGGCATTGGGCGCGTTCTTTTCGGCAGCGGAAGTGATTCCACTCACCTTCCTGACGCTGGAAGCGTGGAGTTTCCTGCAACTCGGCGCACAGCAGGAGTCCAATGGCCGCACACCGTTTCCCCATTTTTGGGCGGTCATGTTTCTGGCTTCGGTGGGATTCTGGAATTTCCTCGGAGCGGGAGTCTTTGGATTCCTCATCAACCTCCCGATAGTATCATATTATGAAATTGGCACTGCCCTGACTGCCAACCACGCCCATGCCGCCATGATGGGCGTCTATGGCATGTTGGCAGTTGGCCTCGCACTCTTTTGCCTGCGTTACATGATTCCAGAAAGACTGTGGAGCGACCGCGCCGCCAAAATCAGCTTCTGGGCGCTCAACCTCGGGCTGGTTTGGATGGTGTTTGCCACGCTCTTTCCGCTGGGACTGATCCAGCTTTATCATTCCGTCAGCGTGAGCTACTTTGATGCGCGGTCTTTGAAATTCATTTCCGCTCATTCAAATTCCGTCTTTGAATGGATGCGATTGCCCGGTGACGCCGTGTTTATTATCGCCGGGACCTTGCCCATTCTTTATCTCTCCGTCATGGGTGTGCTGCGAATGAAGATTCAAAGGCCGCGTGAAGAACCCGATGGCATCCTTTTTACAGAAATTCAGGAGACCAAAAAGTTCGGCGAATGATTTACGGCATTCATATCGAAGTCGTTTTAGCCTCCGCTTACGCGCTGCTGCTCGTGGGCGTATCTTTAATTTTGGAATGGCTCGCCCGGCATTCGCACCGTCGCTCGGAACATTACCGGAACTCCGGGTTCGTCTATAGGAAGAAGGAAGACGTTTGGGAATGCCCCACGGGCCATCATTTGACCCGCGAACAGACTGATTTCGAACGTAAAATTGCCCGCTATCGGGCGCCCGCCCACAAATGCAACGCCTACCATTGCAAAAAAGACTGCACTGACTCGGACGATGGGCGTTTATTGGAAAGCCGGATGGATTCCTGGTTGCAATCGGAATTGCGGCGCTTCCATCAGGGAGTTTCCCTCGTCCTTTTGCTCATGGCATCGCTGATCCTTGCGGCGGAAATGTTTCGCTACCATGCAGTATGGGAATGGGTTCTTTTGGGAGCTTTGCTGCTGCCTGTCGGTTTGACGGGTTCAAGGCACTTCGTTTCGTTTTCTGAGCCATCCAAAGGACGCTGAGCAAATGGGTGTTTTTTGCGCGATCCTTAACCCGATGGTCAGGCGCTACTCCTGAACAAACGTCTTCGATTTAAATACAAATACAAAAGAATCAAGATATTGAAGGCAAGAATGATGACCAGACAGACCCTTCGGTGACTCACGAATTCCGGCCCGGAATGAATTGAGCGACGGCGTGTCAGTTCAAAAATTTCAATCGGGATAAAAAATGCCGATTCTCCAATCGCCAGCCAATTGGCCCACGGTGCGCGGAAAGCAAGCCCTAATCCTTCAATGAGGGAAATCAGACCATAGAACAAGGAACCTGTGGCTGCCCAACGCACGTTGGCGGGGGTGATTTCGTCTATAAGGGCGCCGACATCCGTGAGAAAACGATTTTCGGGGTCAAAATGCAGCCAATGCACCAGCCGGTCGAAAAGTCCCAAGACGTCAATTCCCGCCATTTTATAAATTTCGAAGGCAACCAACAGTGACAAGAATGCTTTGAACAATTTATCAGCGATGATGAGATAGAGCGTCGGCGCATGATTCCCGGCCAAGGCGCATTTTTTGTCGCCGGCCATCGGATGAGCCTTCAATAATGAATATTTCAATGATTCGTCCATTTATGAGCCTTCATCGTTGTGGCGACTCACCGGTCTGAACCAGAAACCGTGCCGGCCACTTGCCAATAGGCCCCTGGCTGCGAAGTTCTTCTTCGTCGTGAAGCCGCATCCGCGCGCCAAGAATGTCTGCTCGCCCAAGATAGCCGACAATATGATCCGGTTTATCCCGTCTTACCACCGGCAGCCGTCCAATGCTGTGCCGGAGCATTTTGGCAATCGCGTCGTGCAATAACTCATCAGGATAAGTGAAAATCACATTTGTGTTGCCGGCTTCGAGAACCGGCAATTCGCCGGCGGGATCATTCTCCAATGCGCGCATGACATCCCCCCGTGTAATGATTCCAGCAAGCCGCTGATTGCCATCTGTTATGACGACGGCCTGGCGTCGCGAAACAGCGGGGTGGCCTTTGGCAATTCGATCTGAAAGTTCTCCAACGGTCATATCCGCCGGAACCGTTGGGACCTGGCGGTCCATTACGTCACCGACTCGCATCATTTCAAAGACATCCACACTGTATTCCCGGGCGATATGCTGACCTCGGCGGGCAAGTTTTTCAGTCAAAATCGAACGGCGCAGGACGAGCACGGTCACTCCCAATGCAGCGACACTGCCGATGAACAAAGCCGGCAATGCATTCCAATCGCGAGTTAATTCCAGGATGAAAATTGTGCCTGTAAACGGTGAACGCATGGTGCCGCCCATGATGGCGCCCATGCCAACCATCGCCCACAGGCCGGAATCGCCGACTGGCACGCACTGCCCGAGCAGAGATCCAAGGCAGCCCCCTATGATTAGGAGAGGAGCCAGGACGCCCCCGGAGGTGCCTGAGCCCAGTGCCACCGACCAGACCACGGCCTTGGCCGCCAATATTCCTATCAATACTTCACCGAGAAATTGCCCGCGCATCAAGGCGTGGATTGTATCGTAACCGGTTCCCAAAACCCGCGGTTCAATCATACCGCCAATTCCGACCACGATCGCCGCAAGAGCTGGCCACCACATCCAATGGACCGGCAATTTTTGGAAAAAATCCTCGAAGGCATATACTGCGGATGTCAGCAACCATGACCCCAAACCGGCGGCCAAGCCAATCAGCAATGCGGCGAAAATCCCATTCGAATCCAAAGGGCTGTGAGGTGCGATCGGAAACATCGGCCCTGCCCCCAATAAAGGCACTCTTAAAATCGAGGCGACGATGGAGGCAACCGCGACGGGAATGAAGCTTCTGGGTTTCCATTCAAACAGCAGCAACTCCACCGCGAGAAGAACGGCAGCGACTGGAGTGGCAAAAACGGCTGCCATGCTGCTGGCGGCTCCGGCGACCAGCAACGTTTTACGCTCTGCGGAAGAAAGATGAAAAAGCTGGGCAAACAGAGAACCGAAGGCTCCGCCAGTCATGATGATCGGACCCTCCGCTCCGAATGGACCGCCTGTTCCTATCGAAATGGCAGAAGACAGCGGTTTTAGAATCGCCACTTTTGGGCTTATCAGGCTGCGTCCAAGCAGGATGGCCTCCAATGCCTCAGGAATTCCATGTCCCCGGATTTTTTCCGAACCGTACCGCGCCATGAGGCCGATGATGAACGCCCCAGCCACCGGAACCAGGAGGAGGGAGAATCCCAAATGATTTTGTTCCGGAAACGAGGCTTGCGCCGAAAGGCGATGAAAGAAAGCGAGATTGGTGATGGCGGCAATCAGCCAAAGCAAGGCCTTGGCCACAAGGGCGCCGATGGCGCCGATGGGCAAAGCCAGGGCGCACAACAGGATGACGCGGTGGTTTGTGCGAAAATCACCCGGCACATCGGTTTGCGCCTTTGTTTTGGTCGGGACGTTTAACAATCGTTTCTCCATAAAATCAAAGAGCCATCATTATATCGTACAACGATATATATTCAACTGATTTTAATTGCAAAAGGATGCGATGATGTGCTTTAAAGGGTCATGACCGGGAAGATTAAGGTCGCCAAAGAACACTACGAAACGTTGGCTGGACTTCGCTACGAGCTGCGGAAATTTCTGCGTTTCAGCGAGAAGGCCGCGCACGCGGCCGGCTTGACGCCCCAGCAGCACCAGGCAATGCTGGCCATCAAGGGCTTCCCGGGGCGGAATTATGTCAACGTCGGGGAATTGGCCGAGCGCCTGCAAATTCTACATCATAGCGCCGTTGGGCTGGTGGACCGCATGGTGGCGGAAAAATTGCTCGAACGCGAATTGTCCCCCAAGGACCGGCGGCAGGTGCTCATCCGCCTGACTGCTGCCGGCGAGAAAAAATTGGAAAAACTTTCCGCGATGCACCGCCAGCAACTCAGGAAGGTCGGACCTGAACTGAGCGGCCTGCTAAAACGCCTCAATGATGCGGCAGAATAACTCCGGAAATATCGCCATGCTTTTTCCTGCAAAAAAGGTTGAAGTGCGGCGGGTGTATCTGGCCCATGGAATGGCGGGTGCGCTCCCGCAAAATCAAGGCCGTGAACCCAAGCCGGGGCGTACCTCATCGAGATGGGGAAACGGCTCGGTTAACCGCCACGTTATGGAGGAAAGCGCGCTCCTTTTGATGCCGCGCGGCCAAATGCGATCCACGAGAAAACGCGCGCCATCGCCGGGAGACGGTTCATCGTACACCCGCTTGATTTGGATTCCATGTATTTTCCGCGGCATTTCGCCCTCCTTTCACCTGTGACGTTTCAATTGCCATTTCTCACCTCGTCTGGCAATGGGGACAATAAAATGTGCTCCGGCCTGCTTGCGTCATGCGTCGAATGGCCGTCCCGCATTTCAGGCATGGCTTGC
>JASHVW010000113.1 GCA_030044395.1 Verrucomicrobiia bacterium | reverse complement strand
GCCGCCGACGATGGCGAAGTTTGTGATGTTTTCGCCCCACATCAAGGAATCGTGAAAATGGCTGTGCCCAAAATCCTGATACTGGCCGTAAGGATTGGGCTCCGGCGGATCAAACCCGTCCGGCGCGCCGACGATGGCGGCACCGGGGGCGAGGAGCAATTCGACATTGCTCTTGAGGCGGATGGAGGCCGCGAGGTATTTGCCGGGTGGAAAGAAGACCACGCCGCCGCCGTTAGCGCTGCATTGGGCGATCGCCTTGTCAATACCGGGTGTTTCGTTGGTCAGTCCTGCGCCCGGGGCGCCGAACAGGCTGACGATCAGGGTCTGTTGGGGAATCGAGGGAAGGGGAAACCCGGGCGGTGCAAACTGGGCGGCGGCCATGATTGGCATGGCCACAAGGGCGCAAACGACCGGGGCAAAAAAAGCTTTTCGTCCTAAAAAAGCAATCATTTGGTTAAACGAAATCATGCGTATTGCCGGCAGCTTCGCACCTGGACTCCACGTTGTCACTTGGATGTTTGTTCTAGCGAAAGCGCATGACGGGGAGCAAGGCTGGTTGCGGAGCCATCTGGCCACTCTTGCTCATCGAACAAGCAAAGGTCATTGTGCCGGAAAGTAGTGCAATTATGTGCGAAAAGTGGTATCAGGCTCTCAATGAAACAAAATTGGTCAGGGATGAGTATCGTAAGCACACGCGGGAGGAAATTCCTCCAGGACATGGCCTGCCGGTTCCTTTGGTTGTTCGTTTTCGTCTTGCCACGGGCGGACTTGCTCCATGCCGCGCCCGGAGGGGATTTGCCGCAACCGATTCAAATGGATTTCGGCTGGATGCTGCAAGACGCTTCGGTTGTGAACCAGGTCGGCGAAGTCGTTTCCAGCGCAGGCTACCAACCGGACGGCTGGCACGGGGCGACCGTGCCGGGCACGGTCCTCACCAGCCTGGTCAATGACGGCGTTTATCCCGATCCGCTCTATGGCTTGAACAATGAAAAAATTCCCGACTCGCTCTGCCGGACCACCTGGTGGTATCGCACGAGCTTCACGCCGCCGGCCGCATACGCTGGCAAAAGGGTCTGGCTGACGTTTCACGGCATCAATTACATCGCCGATGTCTGGGTGAACGGTCAAAAACTGGGCAAGATCAAAGGGGCATTCGCCCGCGGCATTTTTGACGTGACTACAAATGTAACCGTTGGGGCAACCAATGTATTGGCCGTCCACATCTTTCCACAACCGCATCCTGGCGCCATGCACCAAAAAACCATCGCCAACGGTGTCGGGCCCAACGGTGGCGTCAGCGCGCAAGACGGCCCGACTTTCCTGTGCTCCATCGGCTGGGACTGGATTCCGACCGTTCACGACCGCGACAGCGGCATTTGGCAGGATGTGACGCTCTCCGCCAGCGGGCCGGTCGTGCTGCAAAACCCGTATGTCACATCGCAACTGCCGTTGCCGAGAACGGATTCGGCCGACCTGACGGTGGAGGCCACCGTCAGCAACGCGACCGATTCCGCCCAGGCCGGAGTGTTGGCCGGCGATATCGGCTCGATTCACTTTCAACAGGGCGTTTCGATGGCGCCTCACGAGGCGCGCACGGTCACGTTTTCTCCGGCGACCGCGCCGGTTCTGCGCCTGACACATCCGCGTCTGTGGTGGCCCAACGGTTACGGCCCGCAGAATCTTTACCGGCTCCGCCTGACTTTCACCGCCGATGGCGCGGTGTCGGACACGCGAGAACTGATGTTCGGCGTCCGCCAAATCAGCTATTCGTTGCCGGGATCGGACAATCTGGCGCTGTCAGTCAATGGGGTTCCCGTCGTGGCGAAGGGCGGCGACTGGGGCCTGGACGAGGCGATGAAGCGAATTCCGTGGCAACGCATGGACGCGATGATCCGGATGCACCAGATCGCAAATTACACGATCATCCGCAACTGGGTTGGCCAGAGCACGAGCGAGGAATTTTATGACTTGTGCGACAAATACGGCATCCTGGTGTGGGACGAATTCTTCCAGCCCAATCCCGCCGACGGTCCGGACCCGGACGATGCGGCGTTGTACCTCGACAATGTGCGCGAGAAGATTCTGCGGTTCCGCAATCATCCGTGCATCGCGCTGTGGTGCGCCCGGAACGAGGGTTACCCGCCACCGGCTATTGGTGACGGCATCCAAAAGTTGCTGGCGGCGCTCGATCCGGGCCGGCTTTACCAGGCCAGCTCCACCGCCGGCCGCGGCGTTCACTCCAGCGGCCCTTATCACTGGCGCACGCCACGCGAGTTCTATTCGTTCCCGGAAAGCGAGGCGTTTAAAACCGAAATTGGCTCGATGTCCGTGCCGACGCTGGAAGCGATTCACGCGATGATGCCGGCCGGGGATTGGAATGTGATCAACGACGATTGGGCCGAGCACGATTTTTGCGCCGGCGCGCAGCAAGGGAACGTTTATCCGGACATCCTGACCGACCGTTACGGCCCGATTGCCAGCCTGGCGGACTTTGTGCGCAAGGCGCAACTGGCCAACTACGCGGCGTTTCGGGCGATGTACGAAGGCCGTTTCGCCAGGTTGTTCCATCCCGTCACCGGCGTGATCACGTGGATGAGCGATCCCGCCCAGCCGAGCTTTGTCTGGCAACTCTACAGCCATGACCTGGAGCCGAACGCTTCACTGTTCGCCGTGCGCGGGGCGTGCGAGCCGGTTCACGTGATGATGAACCAGGCCGATTGGCGCCTGATGGTTATCAACAACACCGCCGCTCTGTTGGAAGGGGCCACGGTGACCACGATGATTTACAACCTCGACGGCAGTCTCCAATACAACCAGACCCGTCCGCTGACCGCCGCGCCGGAAGCCGCCACCGATTTGGGCGCGATTGATTTTCCGGCCAGGCTGTCCACGGTACACTTCGTCAAGCTGGAATTGCGCGATGCGCACAGGCGGCTGCTCTCGGAAAATTTTTATTGGCGCGCCCAACCCGTGCGCGAGGATGACTTCCAGCCGCTGAACCAGATGCCGATGGTGACGCTGGACATGAAGGCCCGGCAACGGGTGGCCGATGGCAAATGCCTGTTGACGGTCATCCTGAGCAACCCGACCCGTTCCATCGCCCTGATGGCGCACCTGCAACTGCGCCAGGCAGCCACCGGCAAACGCGTGCTGCCGGTCTTTTACAGCGACAATTATGTATCGCTGACGCCCGGCGAGCGCAAGGAAATCAGAATTGAAGCTGCCCAATCGGATTTGGACGGCCAGGAGCCGTTGCTGGTGGTGGACGGCTGGAACGTGACGGTCAACCCCGCTTCGGCCTCCGGTGCCGAAGCGGCCATTGCGCCGAATGCCGGGGCGCTGGTGCCGATGCCGGTTTTGCTTCCCACCAATGGATGGTACGGAAACATCAGCATTAATTGCGGCGGCGGGTCCCTGGGCTTCTTCCACTTCGGCGCGCCGCAATCGGGATTTGTCAGCGACTGTGATTTTCAAGGCGGCGACACGACTTACACGCCGGCGGCCATTGACACGAGCGCTCCGAATGCCGGGCCTGCCGGCGTTTATCAAACGGAACGCTGGGGCGATTGCACGTATGACATTCCCGTCGAGCAGGGACATGCCTATGTGGTGCGTTTGCATTTTGCCGAACTCCGGTTTGAGCCAGGGCAACGCAAGTTTAACGTGGACATCAACGGCAAGCGTGTCCTCACGGAATTCGATATTGCCGCCGAGGCGGGCAAGGACAAGGCCCTGGTGAAGGAATTTGACGGCATCGAGCCGGAGGCCGGCGGCGACATCGTCATCGGATTAAGCCGCGGCTCCGCCGACGAGCCGAAAATTTGCGGCATTCAGGTGATCCAGCAGAACCAATAGCTTCGGGCGACAGGGTTCGCCGGTTTCGAAGTTTGGCGTTATCCCAACATAGAAAGCACTTGAAATCTTTTGGCTGGGGGAGAAAGTTACGGAAATCAACCAACATGAAAGCGGTGGTCCTTTCCATCCTGATGGCGTTTGGCATGGGAGTAAGCCTGGGCCACGCGGATTCCACCAATGCAACAACATCCACTGCTGCTCAAATTACGGCTTTGAGAAAACAGGTGGACGACGCTTATTCCGCCTATTCTACCAACGACACAAGCGGAAAGTTGTGGGATGCTTACTACTATCTCAACGACGCGAACCTGCCAAAGATTTTCGAGTTGGCCAAACGAGACCCGGCGTCGGAGGCTTCATTCGAGGCCTTCGCATGGATTGTGACCAATCCGTCGCTTAGCCCTCGCTCGCAGCCGCTTGCTTCGCAGTCACTGGAATTTCTTGTTGATTTCCACACAACCAACCCAAACATCAGCGAGATTTGCCGAACGTTGGGCAGCCTTCTTTCATGGGACCCAACGGACAAAACCGCACAGAAATTTCTTAGCGCCGCTTCCGAAAACAATCCCAACCGAAATGCGCGAGGATATGCGACCTTGGCCCTCGGCCAAATGCTGAAAGGAGAGGTTGACTGGCTCGACTACTTTCAGGCAAAGGCGCCGCCCTTAACCAATCAATGGTGGTTGCAGTTGAACGCCGCGAATCAGGAAGCAGCCAAAAGCGGCGGCGTGAACGGGCTTTCCGCCGAGGCGGAACAAGCCTTCAATACGGTTTTGACAAAATATGCCGATGTGTCGGCACAATCGCGTCGCGTCATCCGCCAACCCAAATCCACGCTCAGTGCAGAAGCCAAGGAGAAGCTTTACGAGTTGAATCATCTGATGCCAGGCAAGGTGGCGCCCGAAATTTCCGGTGAGGATGTTGACGGTCGCGCATTGAGGTTGAGCCAATACAGGGGCAAAGTGGTGGTGCTAAGTTTTTGGGCTTCGTGGTGCGGCCCTTGTATGCAATTGGTTCCGCTGGAATGTTCGTTGGCCGAAAAGTTCCAAGGGCAACCTTTCGCCATGCTTGGAGTCAATGGCGACGACACTCGTGATGCGGCAAAGCGCGCCATGCAAGAGGAGCACATGAACTGGCGGTCTTTCTGGAATGAAGGTGGTCCAAATGGAGCGATTCCCCAACAGTGGATGGTTTACGCCTGGCCCACGGTTTACCTGCTTGACCCCGCCGGCGTTATCCGGCTTAGATTTGTCGGCTACATGGACAGCAACCTGTTGGAGTCAACCGTCGAGCGGCTGCTCGAAAAATCTCAGGTTCGAAAGCCGTGAGGCACTCCTCGTGACGCCTGCCGCCGCTGGTAGATTTCGTTGAGCGCCGTACTGGCGAACAACATATAGCCGACGGATTCAGAAACATGGCATCGGTGCGCGCAGGAGGCCACAAGCGTGAGCTTGCCGCCTCGCGGCGCGAGTCGCGCATGAAAGCCAAAATGGCAGCGGCGGCACTGCCATTCTGGCAGCACAAAAGGGCGTCGCCCACCACACCGATCCTCGTTCAGGGCGGAAATTCCTTTAAAGCGCGCCCGCTCGTTTCGCCAGGACATTGGCACGGCTCCTGCCATAGTCACAGTTGCCGTGATGGGAACCGGCTATGAGATTGATCAATTCTGTCAGTGATGCATCTACTGAAGTCTGGCGCCGACGCAACGGACAACGCTGGTTGTTTGCGTGTGGAGGAACTTTGCTCCTGGCTGTGCTGGCGTCCGGCTCGGCCCGGTTCACGCCCGCCACGCCTGTTTTGGACAGGAATTCGGTGCGGATGGACACGGTTGAGCGAGGCGACATGCTCTTTCAGGTGCGAGGCAGCGGGACGCTCGTGCCGGAAGATGTCCGGTGGATACCCACGATAAGCGACGGCGTGGTGAAGAGCATTCTGGTGCAGCCCGGCGCGATCGTGACCCCGCAAACCATACTCGTCGAATTGAGCAATCCGGAACTGGAACTGGATGCCTTCGAAACCGAATCGCAACTCAAAGCCGCCGAACTGGACCTGACAAATCTGCAGGTCCAGTTGAACTCGGACAACCTGGAGCAGCAGGCGATGGTTGCGACCGCGCAAGCCGACTACGCAACCGCCAAGGAAGAATCCGACACGGACACACAACTAGGCAAGATCGGCCTGGAGGCGGCACTGAGTCTCAAGGAGGCCAGGACAAAGACTGAGGAGTTGGCCAAACTTCTGGAAATTCAACAAGAGCGCCTGCAAATCAGCGCGCTGGCGGCCGGCGCCCAACTGGCGGCGCAGGAGGAGAAAATCGCCCAATTAACCCAACTGCTGCAACTGCAACGGGACCGGATTGAAGGGCTGAAAATTCGGGCCGGCATGGCGGGGATGTTGCAGCAAGTCGGGGATGCCGCCAACCCTCTGCAAGTGGGGCAACGCCTCACGGCGGGCGACCCGGTGGCCTTGGTCGTCAGCCAGACGAAGTTGAAGGCGTCGCTCCAGTTTGCCCAGACGCAGGCTGCGGACATTCAGTTGGGTCAACCGGCGAATATTCAAACGCCCGATGGGCCCATTCGAGGGTGTGTGATTTCCATTGAACCGGCCGCTGAAAATGGCATGGAGACCGTGGACGTGGCCCTGGAAGGGCCATTGCCTGAAGCTACCAGCGTGGACATGGGCGTGGAGGGCACGATTCAATTGGGCCGGCTGCCAAACGTGCTCTGCATGGACCGACCGGTTCTGGGCCAGCCGAACAGCACTGTTTGCCTGTTTAAAGTGGTGGACAACGGCGCCGCAGCCGTCCCGGTGCCCGTTGAGTTGGGCCGCGCTTCCGCCAATTCCATCGAAATTTTGAAAGGCGTGCGGGA
>JASHVW010000112.1 GCA_030044395.1 Verrucomicrobiia bacterium | reverse complement strand
TAATTGTCCAAGCCGCCGAGCAGTGTGCTCAGTTCCGACGTAATCCGGTTGAGCGTTTGCTTGTCAAGTTCCGAAAGTTCGCCGTAGGCTTTCATGTGTTTAGGCTCCATTTCCACGATGGCGATATCGGCGAACGCGATGTGATTGCGTGCCGCCCAGACCGCGCCGGAAATCGGCGATTTCGGCGAAATGTTCAGTTCGCCCAAGATGTGGCGCATGGTTTCGCGCACACGCATGAGGTAATCGTGCATCACTTTGCGATGGGCCGGTGTGGAATCTTGTGTGTAATCCTGAAACGGTGAGGTTGAACCGGCGGACGCCATGATACGCTCGGCTTCGGAGAGCAGATGATCAACGTGGTGAAACGTCATCAGCAAATGCCGTTGTTGTCCTTCATTCATCGTGAGCCGAGGACAAAAAACACTGCGCCACTCACAAGAATTAATCCAATGAGCGCGGATTCAGCAGTCGCTTGTTGCAACAGAAACAGCGTGGCGAAAAGAGCCGCCAATCCCACGTTGATGCAATCCATCACCGCAACGCGTGAAATGGCTTTGGCTCGGCCTGCACGAAAATAAAGCAACCACGCAAGGGTGATCGCCAGCGCGGAAAGCGCCAGCATCCACTTCACTTGCCAGATCGTGTCTGTCCACGGCTTGAATCCGTATCGAGCACCAGCGAAAAACCATCCCAAAACCACGACGATGGTAGTGCGAATAGCCGCTCTCAAATCGGGAGAGAATTCCGCCCCGACCAGCATGGCCATGAACAAGGCCACAGCTCCGGCAACTGCTGCCAGCAACGCCTCATTCATCACGGTTCCTCGCTTCATTTTTGTCAATCGCAGGCGGAAAAATCTCGTGAATACGCCGGTCCAAATTAAGCCGCCGCAACGCTAAAGGATTGCTAAAGTCATAATGACCGCGCGCGATTTCCTCGAGCAATTTGCACAGAGTCTTTGGATTTCCGCCGGCATTACGATGCAGCCACCCGACAATGTTCAACGCGTCAGCCGGAACCATCCTGCTGCGCACCGCCGCTTCAACCAGCAACAATGATTCACTGGGATGGAACGGTTTCAACTCGACGTGCTCGAACCGCACCAACAACGGCCAGATGCGGCCGATATCCCACGGATATTCCGAGCGGACACACAACCACACCGGCGCCCGTTCGCTGGCGTTTTCAATGAACGAAGCGAGTTTTGGCGTCGTCCAGCTTGCGCCATCGAAAACCGCGGCGCGCTTTGTCCCCTTAAGCGAATTCAAAACGCGATTCTTGCGCGCAATCAGATGAAGCTCGCCGGCATCAAGACCGAATTCACCTTCCAACGCCTCGCAAATTTCACTCAAGCGTTCCGATGCCGGACAGAGGCGCAAGCCCAGCGATGCGCGCAATTGTGCAATGAGCGCCGATTTGCCGATTCCTTCCGCGCCGATAATCAGGACGTGTTTGCCCTGCGCGTGCAGCCGCTGCAGCAGCGCAATTTCCTTGATGCGGCCGACAAATGGAAATTCGAGATTCATTGCGTAAGAACTTCGCACTTGTGCCCGCGTTCAAAAATGTCCTGATACAAGTCCGCTCCAAAACTGGTTTCCAACGGCTCGCCGGGGAATAATTTAAACGTTCGTTGACCGTCGGCCAGCCGCTCAGCGCGCAGAAAAACAGCGTTGTTCAATTTGTCTTCCCAAAAGGCATGGGCGAATTCGTAAAGATGGGTCACGAAAAAGATTTTCACGCGCTTTTCGAGCAACGCGCGGACAATCTGCCGGGCAATTTCGGAACCTTCCCGCTCATTGGTTGCGGCAAAGGATTCGTTAAACAGTAACAGCGAGTCCGGCTTCAGAGAGTCGGCAATACTGCTCATGCGGGCAAGTTCCTCGTCAAATTTCCCGCTCGCCATCGTGGCATCCTCTTCGCGCTTGTAGTGTGTGAACAGGCCGCGGCAGACGTCGCCGGTGAAAGATTCAGCGGCTACGAACATTCCGCATTGCATCATCAATTGCGCCAGCCCCTGGCTGCGCAGGAAGGTGGATTTGCCTCCCTGATTTGCGCCCGTTATAATGACGAGATTCCTTCCATCGGCGGCCAGATCATTACCGACGACGCTATGTTCCGCGCTGACAAGAGCGAGGCAGGCATCGCGCAAGCCGACACAGGTTTGCTTGCAAGCACCAGACGGCGCGGGAACTGGAAAGCAGACCGGCACACTTTTCAGGCCAAACAGCCGGTGTAAATTCATGCAACCGAGATAGAAAGCGAGCTCGATTCGCAACGTGGCGAAGAAACTTGCAACGTGATCGGCCGACTGTGCAGCGGCGTTCGCAACCCGATTGATTCCCTGTTCTTGCAGTTCTGATAATACCCGAAAGCCGCCCTCATCACGCGGATCAAGGTGAAATGTGTAATCGGATGAGTTCCACGAAAAGAGCCGGCGAATCCAACTTGGTTTGGGTCGCAAGGACTTGCGCAGGACATAACGGATGCCTTGATTTCCTCCGCCCAATTCCGCGCTCATCAGCACGCCGTCGTTGAATTCCAGTTCCTGGAGAAGCGCTTTGATGGTGGCAAGATAATCGTCCGCCAGTTCGTCTTTTAGCATGGAGAAAAATACCGTGAAGCCCTCCGAGTCAAATTTGCCATTCTGTTTATCGGCGGCGTGTTTCAGCTGTGCAAGTCCGCCAATCAATCCTTCGAGCGACCGAATCGCGTCCCATAATATTCCACGGGGATGATGGCTGCAGATGCCAAACCACCCCCCCCGCTCGCTTGTCGTTGCGTCCACGGCGATGTTGTAAAGCTCTCTCACGACAAACTCGTTCCGCAGACAGTCCTTCAGCACGGCCTGGCGGTAGAGAATGGTTTCGAGATCGGTTTTCAAACCCGACAAGATCGCCTGCCTCGCCACCACTAACAGGAAATCGTCACCACCCGCCATTGCCCGAAACAACGTGTCCAGTTCCAGGTCCTGCGTCAGCGCCTCTTCATTCGCCAACAATTCCGGCCTGGATTCCTTGACCCACGGATGCATCACCAGCGGTTCCAGTTCCCGGCCAAAGTCGTGGTCACGATACATCAGATGTACCTTCATGGCTTTAACCTTTCTTTCAGCCGGCCGTAGGTGAGCCGGTATTTCTTTGCAATCGCCAAAGCGTAGGCCAATCCGTCCGCCCGCCTCCGCTCTACTTTATACGTACGCAACGTCCGGTTTTCCGGCGCGACCTCGGCAACAACGCTCACGGTCTTTTCATTGAACGAAGTCAGTTCATCCAGGAAGGTCACACAGACACCCAGGGCGTCGAGTTGGAACAGCTGTTCGAAAATTTTTCGGCCCAGGTAAACGCCATCTTTGACGCTCGTGGAGGAGAAAATTTCATTGATGATGATGATGCTTTTCGGCGTGGCCTGCTCAAGGATGCGGTGGATTCTGACCAGATCGTCCTGCAACTTACCCCGCAGCGTCGAAATGTCTTCGACGCGTTCGAAGTGAGTGAACAGGCGGTCAAACAGAAAGAGGCGCGCTTCCGAGCCGGGAACCGGACAGCCGAGGTTCGCCAAATAGTGCAATTGCCCGAAGGTGCGGGCAAAGGTGGTTTTGCCACCCTGATTCGGGCCCGTGACGACGAAAATGCGTTCCGGGCCGCTTAACGTAAAATCATTGCAAACGATTTGTGAGTTTTCCTTGATGAGCTTGCCGGCCAGCGCCAAGTCGAAACCGTCGCGGTTATAAACATCCTTGCGCGCGTCAGAAGTTTGAGGATAACAGAATTTCAGGCCGGCACGCTTGAAGGTTCCCGCATATTCCAAATACGCGACATAGAACTGGATTTCACGGTCAAAATCCGCAATCGGTTTTTCGAGGAAATTTTCGTGCTTCGCGCAAAAATCGTCCAGTGCGTGAAACACTTGCGGATTCAATTTCGCCACGCGGGCCAAAACCGCGGCTTCGATGTGGTTCATGCCCGACAGCGCCGTGGAATTGGACAGATAATTCTTTACGGCACCCTGCTTGAATTTCGCAAACCTTTCCTCGACTGCCGCAGCATAATCAATTTCGGATTCGTAGGGACTCACCGTGACACCGCCGCCCCTGATTCGCACGCAATAGCGGATGGCCGACAACTCGGATTTTGCCACATCTGCTTCCTGGCGGAGTGTTTGGAAACGGTCAGATTCGGCGTACTGTGCCAGATAGTCCCGGA
>JASHVW010000111.1 GCA_030044395.1 Verrucomicrobiia bacterium | reverse complement strand
CCGCTGGAACTCAAGTCGCCGCAAACAAATCCCACCGCAGGACCGCCACCGACATAGAGCCCGACAGGACGGCAGAGATTCCAATAGAGTGTCGGTCCAAGGCGAAAGGTATAAAGGTCAACGTTGAGTTTTTCCTGCGTGGTCCCGGGAGTGCCGGTCATCGTATTCGTGGCAGACGGATTGAGGCTCACGGCCGCGCCGCCATCGCCGCTGGCATTATAGCCGCCTTGATACCCCCCTGGCAACGAGGACAAGACCGAAAGTGGAAAGCCCGTGCTATTGAATGTATATGTATTCTCGTTGACCGACACCGGAACAGTTTCCCTGATGTCAATCGGAAGAAATCCGAAACCGAATTCCCAACCGATCTTGGCGTGTTCCCAGTACCAATAGCTGTCGCCGTAGGCCAAGTCGAATCCGATATAGGGCGAATCATCGCCGCTGGCACTGGCATCGCTTGCGCTAAAGCCGGTGGCTTGGTGCTCCACGAGATTGCCATCAACGATTTGAGAGGCATTATTAAATCCAAAATCGCCCGTGCCAATCACGCTGTCGCCGGCAGCGCCGCGGGAATCGGTCAGAACGTAGCCATCGTCGTATTCACCGGGCGTGGTGGGGACACTGAACGAGCCGGACATGGTCATATTGGCCTTGATATTGAAACCGGCAAGCATCCCCAGCCGAAAATGCCGCGTCCAATCGTAGTCCGGATTGATTTTTTCAAGCTTCCATTCGTGACTCTCCCAATTGCTTTGGACCGCGGCCCTTTGACCCACGGCAACTGCCGATGGTTGATTGGTCACTGATGTTTGCCCCGTCGCCTGTGCCTGCGAAGACATGGCAGGGCGAGGCTCCTGCCGGGCCTGTGCCCCCATCACACTGTTCGTTCCTTCCGATTGGTAGGGCGGCGTTGCCGCGCCGCCGGGTTGAGTCGTTGCCTCCGGCTGCGGAGACAACACCGTGGACGCTGGCGGCGTTTGCGACGGTTGGCCGGCCCCTGGCCACGTCTGCGCCGAAACGCTCAATGCCAGCCCGGAGAGTAGCAATGCCGCAGATCGCCGTATGGAAGCCGCGAAGCGGGCGGAGCGCGGGTCTATGACCCGCAGCAGCCCCCTCGAGCGGAAGTCGTTTTGAGGAACCTTGCGTGTCCGAAAGCCCGGACATTGCCGCGGCTCACAGAGCCGCGCTCCGAAACAACTTGCCGGTCCATCTTCCCATTGCGGGGGACAAATCGAGAGGAGGCGCCCCATGAATATGAATATTCGCCGCATCCTCATGGCGTCTGGGGATACATGTACACGGTATACATCCGCCCTGAGGGTGCATTGCTCATGGTCTCGGGCGGCCCGTAGTCGATCCACAAGCCGTAACTGGCCGAGACGAAGAACGGCGGCTGCGCCGCCAGCCAGTTTGTGCCGTTGTCGCTGTAGGCGATGGTATAGGTCCGATTTGTTATCGCTTTGAATTCGACGAGAAAATGGTTAGAAATCATAGTCGTCATGAAAATGTTCAGCTTGGAAGAGGTAATGCCGGTCCCATGCAGGGAGAAATCAACCGGCTCGACTTCGACGGGCTGCAATTGGTTTGTGTTAAAGGAGAAACTGGTGTAAGCGGGATAAAACTGGAGTGTCAGGTTCACGCTGGCGCCATTGGTCAGCGGCGCGTCATAAATCACGTAGGGATTGCCACTGTTGGTACCAACGGCATTGGAGAGATAGTTGGTACTGGTCAAGCCAGAGACGATGACCCGCGATGCGGAAATGTCCGAGGCCGGCCCGGCATTGGAAAGGGTAATAGTCTGTTCCTCGCGCCCCGTCAAATGGTCAAAGGATTGCGTGGAACTGATGAAGGCCGCCAGGCTGGCTGAGCCGGGAAGAAAATTTGTGACTGTAAGGTTGGTCGTAAATGTTGTGTTAGTGGCGCTCGCCAGGTTCTCCGCCCCGACGGAGGCGGAAAATGGAAAGACTCCAGCATTGGTAGGTTCGATGGTGAATTGCAGGTTCGTGACAGCGCCGACGGCCAGGGTTCCCACGCTGAAAATGAGATTGCTGTTGACGGTCTGATAAACTTCATTGCTCGGAGAAACGTAGAGCAATTCGACGTCGTTGGTCGGGATCGTGTTTGTCACCATAACGCCGGTCGCATCGGCCGGCCCGGCATTGGTCACGGAGAGATTGTACGCCACGTAATCGTTGGTGTAAGCGATTGGCGGAAGCCCGCTCATCGTTACCCCCAATGCTGCAAGGTTTGTGGTCATCACCGATACCACTACGTTCGTTGACGCGAGAGTATTCGTAAATCCTTCACTGTTGATGACAATCGTGTTCGTCAGGTTCCCCAACGCCAATGGTTCGACCGTAAGCGTCACCTGTTCAAAAGCGGGGACCGCGCTGAGGAAAAAGGTCACACTGTTGGTCGTGTTCGTCACCGTGCCCGTACCTGTGGTCGTGTATCCGACAAAGGACACGGGCAAGGCGCCGGAAAAGGTGTTGGTGACCAAGATGGTTTCGGCCAAACTGTTGTTCGTGATGTTGATCGTATAGGTGACCTGATTGCTGACGGTGATGGTATTGGTCGAGGAGGCGGCGAAAAATCCAAAGCTTTGCGCTCCGACGCGGGTGGAAGTCAGGTGCAACACCAACGCCAGCAGCAACGTCCTCGAGAAGTTGGAAAAAAACTTCACAGTGAAATCGTCTCACACTTTATCACCGCCTAAAAGCAAAAGTTGCGCACGGCAATAATTAAACCGCAAATTAACACAATGAGCGCAAATCGCCAAACCGCAGGAAACACGATAACGATCTCTTTGGTGCAAATTGCTCTCCTTCTCATGCTTCATTTTCATTTGCTTTTCTTCCCCCTCGCAGGCAAACTCGCATGCTCAATGTCGGGGCGTAGCGTAGCCTGGCTAGCGCGCTTGTTTCGGGTACAAGAGGTCGTGAGTTCAAATCTCACCGCCCCGACCATCGTCTGCAGATACCGCCATTTCTTTGGTATTGCCGCCACTACCGTGATACATCACCAAAATCCGCGCCGCGCGGCCAAGTTGTTTTTCATGCGGCGATGATACACACTCATCGCCAATGTCGAACTTGGAAAATCTGGTCGTGTCATTGCAGACGATCCTCAAACCCCTTGTGTTGGCGGAGTTGTTTCCCAAAGTCCAGCCGCTGGAAGTTGAACTGGGCTGTGGCGACGCCTCGTTTCTGGTCGAACTGGCCCGGCGCACGCCCGACCGCAATTTCATCGGCGTCGAACGACTCCTCGGCCGCCTTTCCAAACTGGACCGCAAAGGCAGGCGCGCCAAGTTGGCCAACCTCCGCGGTGTCCGCATTGAATCATCTTATTTTCTGAAATATCTTCTGCCGCCGCATTCGGCTTCCGCCTTGCACATTTATTTCCCCGATCCCTGGCCAAAGAAGAAGCATCGGAAATATCGCCTCATTGACGGCCGTTTCCCGGCTTTGGCCCAAGCCGCCCTCACCCCCGCGGGAGTCATTTATTTGCGAACCGACGATGCTGACTATCACTCGCAGATGTTGGAGGTCTTCGCTGCCAGTAATCATTTCCGTAAAATTGAAATGCCGCCTGCTCTGACTGAGCTGCTCACGGACTTCGAGCGCGACTTCAATTCAAAGGGAATCCAAACCCTGCGATTGGCATATGAAGCAGTGGACGTCAGTCCGCTCTGAATGACTTTCACACATCAATCACATCGTCGTCGTCTTTTTTGGGTGGAGGCGGGCGGCGATGAACCGAAACGCGGGCATTCCCGGTCAAAATATTCAAAGCCGTGGAGACGATGCTGATGATGAGGGCGCCGAGAAAGGCGAACCCAAAGCTGTCCACTTGGAAATACGGCGCCATGAGCCTGCCGACAAAATAGAGCAGCAGGGCGTTAATGACCCAGGTGAAAAGACCGAGGGTGACAATCAGCAGCGGCAACGCCAGCAACAGCAAAATCGGGCGGACGAACGCGTTGAGAAGCCCCAGCAACAATGCCGCAATCAGCAGATCGCCCCAGTGCTGATAAGTGATATGCCCGCGCAAAAGCGCCACGGCCACGGCTACGGAAAGCGTGTTGATGGCCCAGTTACCAAGAAAATGCAGGAATCTGCTTTGACCCGGTTGCATGCGCACAAAATTTGTTCCACAAACTGCGCCACTTTGACCGCAAAAACAAGAAACATCCAACAGTCAAAATTGATTTGTCGAATCTGTCCAAAATCTGAATCATGGACCTTATGAAAACTCCTGTCGCCGCTTTCGCCGCGCTCTTCGCCATCGTGCTCCCGCTGTGCGCCCAGAACATCATCGCGCCGGGCGCCACCTTGCAAAAACTTGCCACCCACTTTGCTTTCACCGAGGGGCCGACTTGCAATAAAAACGGCGACGTTTTTTTTGTGGACCAACCCAACAACCGCATCATGGAATGGAGCGTGGACGGCAAATTATCCACCTTCATGCAGCCGTCCGGCCACTCCAACGGGATGATGTTTGACGCCAACGGCAATCTGATTTCCTGCGCCGACGAGCACAACGAACTCTGGTCCATTGCGCCGGATAAGACCGTGATGGTCCTCGTCACCAATTACCTGGGCAAATATCTCAACGGTCCCAACGACGTCTGGATCACCCCCGCCGGCGGCATTTACATGACCGACCCGTTTTATCGGCGGACTTGGTGGGACCACAGCCGCATGGCGCTCGACGGCCAAATGGTTTTTTACCTGACACCCGATCATAAAAATCTCTTCCCCGTCACCGAAAGCATGGGGCATCCCAATGGCATTACGGGCACGCCGGATGGAAAAACGCTTTATGTTTCCGCGCTGTCGGATGGCCAGACCTGGCGTTATGAAATCCTGCCTAACGGTTTCTTGACCAACAAAACTCTCTTCTGTGAGAGAGGCTCCGATGGCATGACGATTGATGAAGATGGGGACCTTATCATGTGCGCCGGTCCCGGCCCGACCAACGGCGTTTCCATCTTCAATCCGCAAGGCAAACTGATCGGCCACATTGACGTTCCCGAGCCATGGTCGGCCAATGTATGCTTCGGCGGCAAGGACCATCAGACGCTGTTCATCACGGCCAGCAGTTCCCTTTATTCCATCGGTATGACCGTGAAGGGCGCCAATCCGGCGAAATGAAAAGTCGCAAAATTAGCGGAAATAAGTGGAAATGCACCTGACCAAAAATTGCCGGAACGACAACAATAGACGGCCATCTTAAGAGCCGCCTCTCAAAGCGATGCTCAAGCATCGCGCACCAAGACGTTTCGCGAGCCAAGGGGATGTCACGTATTCGTCACATTCCTGTAACATGCTTTTCGCTCGCTTGGAGATTGTATGACGGGGCTGGACCTGCTATTCAGGAAGCGTGAAGCAGAAGATATTAGTTGTGGACGACGAACCTGAGGCGGTGGAACTGGTTGAGTTCAACCTTAAACAAGCGGGTTATGCCGTCAGCACGGCGACGGATGGCGTGGAAGCACTAAAGAAAGCGCGGGCACAAACACCGGACATGATTTTGCTGGACGTGATGCTGCCGGAAATGGATGGGTTCGAAATTTGCAAAACGCTCCGCCTGGAAACTTCGACCGCGCGCACGCCGATTCTGATGCTCACGGCCAAAGCGTCGGAGATTGACCGGGTGCTGGGACTGGAACTGGGGGCGGATGATTATCTTACCAAGCCATTCAGCCCGCGGGAACTGCTGTTGCGCATCAAAAAGATTCTCGGCCGCGGCGTGGTGGAGGAAAAATCCAGGGACCAATTGCGGTATGGCGATTTGATGATTGACGTTCCGCGGCACGTCGCCAGTTGGAAGGGGAAAGGGATTGAGTTGACGGCGACCGAGTTTAAATTGCTGACCACGCTGGCGCAACGAACGGGCCGGGTGCAGTCGCGCGACAGCCTGCTGCGGGACGTTTGGGAATACGACAGCCTGATTGACACACGGACCGTGGACACCCACATGCGCCGGTTGCGGGAGAAACTCGGTCCGGCGGCAAAGCATCTGGACACCGTCCGCGGGGTCGGGTATCGGTTTGTTGAATGATTTGGGCCATCCCAGCGATTATCGCGGTCGCGGCCGCGATTGCGATTCATTTCGTCTGGCGGAGCAAGTTTCTGCGCCAGAGCCGACAATTGCAGGCGGACATCGAGGATTTCCAGCGTCGGCAGCAGCAAACGAGCATTGACGCCAAGGCGCAGCAACAGGTCCTCTTCAATTCAATGATCGAGGGGTTGTTGTTGCTTGATCGCAGCCGGAAAATCTACCTGGCCAACCGGGCGTTCAAGAACCTGTTTGATTTGAAGATTGAATTGCGGGGCAAGACGGTGATGGAAGTGCTGCGGCTGCACGAACTTCAGGAATTGATTGCGCGGGTGGAGACGGAGAAACAGGTGCTGGATTACGAGTTAAGGTTGCCGGAATTGAATGAGCGCTGGCTGCAGGTGAATGCCTCCGCGATTTTCAACTCCGGCGGTGAACGCGAAGGGACCATTCTGGTCTTTCACGATTTGACGCGGCTGAAACAGCTCGAGCGCACGCGCGAGGAATTTGTGGCCAATGTGAGTCATGAATTGCGCACACCGCTGTCGCTCATCAAAGGCTACATCGAAACCCTGCTTGACGGCGCGCGGCACCAGCCGGAGGTGACGGCGCGATTTTTGAAGATCATCGAGCGCAATACGCAACGACTTGACCTGCTGATTCAGGATTTGCTCACGATTTCGGCGCTGGAATCCGGGCGGGTGAAATTGGAGCTTCAAGCGGTGGAGCTGCATCCACTGGTGGATAAGATCTTCAACGATCTGAAGCCTCCCGCCGACAACAAGAGCGTGACGCTGCTTAATCAATTGCCGCCTCTGAGTGCGACGGGCGATGCGCACCGCCTGGAGCAGGTCTTTGCAAATCTGGTGGACAACGCCATCAAATATGGCCGCCCGCACGGGCGGGTGACCGTGGGCGGACAAAGTCTGGCCGGTGGAAAGATTGAAGTCTTCGTGCAGGATGACGGCCCGGGAATACCCGCGGAATCCTTGGACCGGATTTTTGAGCGATTTTATCGCGTGGACAAGGCGCGGTCGAGGGACCAGGGGGGCACGGGATTGGGGCTATCCATTGTAAAACATATCGTTCAAGGGCACGGGGGCGAGGTGTGGGCGAAGAGTGACTTGGGCAGAGGCGCGACGTTTTTCTTCACGCTGCCCAGGAGCAATTAAGTTTCTGGAACCGAGCCGGTTTTGCATTCTGCAACTTGGAATGAACGACGGAAATTGCGCGATGCAATCGTTTGGTGATGACCGGTTCCGAGGTATGTTGAATTTCCGCCATTTACCTGCCTTTTGGAAAAGGCGCTCGCGCGGCACAGTCATTGCTTAAGTTTCCTGCGAAGGCTGTCACTGAGATTTCAACAGATGAGCGGATAAGAAGATGAACACGTTACAAGATTTATTTTTGGATGCGCTGGCGGACATGTATTACGCGGAAAAGCAATTGACCAAAGCGCTTCCGAAGATGGCCAAGGCGGCGACGCATGAAGAGTTACGTGAGGGATTCGAGGCGCATTTGACCGAGACGGAAGGGCACATGCAGAAACTCGAGCGGATTTTTGAGATATTCGGCGAAGAGGTCAGGACCAAACGCTGTCCGGCAATTTTGGGGATCATTGACGAGGCGGAAGTGTTGATGGCGGAAAATAAGAAGTCGCCGACGATCAATGCGGCGCTGATATACGGGGCGCAAAAGGTGGAACATTATGAAATCGGCTCCTACGGGACACTGCGTGAATGGGCGAGGCTACTCGGGCGGGAAGACGCAGCGAGGCTGATTGATGAGATTTTGGCCCAGGAAAAAGCGGTGGACGCCATGCTGAACAAGCTGGCCATGGGGAGAATCAACCAGGATGCGCAGTCTGAAGGGATGAAAATGGCGGCATAAACGAAGATTTAGCCGGCGTCCTCAACAAACGCCGGTCTCCCCCAAACAGCCGGAATTGCCTGTATTCCGGCTGTTTTCTTTTTCGAAATTGACGGCGGATGATTTTGAGCACGGAACGAGAAAGATCCAGCGTGGT
>JASHVW010000110.1 GCA_030044395.1 Verrucomicrobiia bacterium | reverse complement strand
CCACATCTTCGACCCGGCTGGAATGAACTCGACCGGTAATTTGCCTGAGGATCAACATGTGCCGAACCTTGCAATCGGCTATACCGGCCCGGGTGGTCCGGGTTTGCATTTGATTGGCCCGGGTCCAGGTCCTGGTCCGAACCACGATTCTACTTCCGGCGGTCCAAGCCTTAACTTGGTGGGCCCTGGCCCTGGTCCCGGTTCGGAGGATCACTTGATCGCGTCACAGCGTCCCGAGCGAGCCACCACAGACTCGCTGCCCTATCGTGGAACTTCCGCCGGCGGCGGATATTCGACGGTTGGAGACCTGCTCAAATTCGTCAACGCCCTCACGTCTCACATGCTGCTGAACGCATATTACACCAAACTGCTGATCACAGGAAAAGTCGCCACGCGCCGGCCGGGGATCAGATATGCCTTTGGGTTTGAGGATGAGCAAAACCGGGATGGGTTGCGCTGCTTTGGGCACGGCGGCGGATCGCCGGGTATGAACGGACGGTTGGCGGTGTTACCTGGTCCCAACTACGTTATCGTTGCGCTGGCAAATCTTGACCCGCCCGCGGCAGATGACATTGTCCAATTCATCCGCGATCACCTCAAGGGTTCCTATAATCTTTAAATTTTGCCATCGAGGAGGATGATTGGATCAAAAGAATGCCATTGATGCCATCATTTCCCAATGCAGAACGAGCTGAAAATGGAATCCAGCAGATCTTCCGTCGTCGTTTTCCCGACGATTTCACCCACCGCGGCCACCGCAATCCGCAAATCCAGCGCCACCAACTCCAGCGTCGCGTCGGCGCGCAAACCCTCAATCGTGCGCGATACCGCGCCCCGCGCGCGGTTCAACGCCTCCTGATGCCGCGAGTTAACCATCACTTGCAGCATCTCCGCCGTGATTTCTCCCGACCACACCGCGTCCTTGATGCCGTCTTTCAGTGGCTCAATCCCCTGCCCGCTCAAACACGATACGCCAACAGCCGTCGCTTCGAATTCTGCCGGCAGCTCCAGTTTGATCGGAAGATCAATTTTGTTCCGGACCAGAATCCTCTTCTTGCCGCCAAATTCGCTGAAATAATTCTTATCCGCGTCAGTAAGCGGGCCGGACCCATCCAGGACGTGCAGAATCAATTCCGCCTGCGCGAGAGATTGCCGGCTGCGGCGGATGCCTTCCTCCTCGATTTCATCGCGCGCCTCGCGCAAACCGGCCGTGTCAATGAAAACAATCGGCAGGCCCCGGAAATTCGCCGTCTCTTCAATCGTATCGCGCGTCGTTCCCGGAATCGGCGAGACAATCGCGCGATCGTGTCCGAGCAGACGATTGAGCAGGCTCGATTTGCCAACGTTCGGACGGCCCACAATCGCAGCGCGAATGCCCCGCCGGAGGATTTGCCCTTCGCCGGCCGTGCGCAGCAATTCCGTGATGAACTCGAAGCCGTTCTCCAACCGCCCCATTAACTCCTCTTTGGTGTCGGGCGAAATATCTTCGTCTGGAAAATCAATGTGCGCCTCAACATGCGTCAGTGCGAGCATCAGCTTGTCCCGAAGCTCATTGATCCGCCGCGACAACTTCCCGGCCAGTTGCTCGTTGGCGGCGGCGAGCGCCAGTTCGGTCCGGGACTGAATCAGATCCGCCACCGCTTCGGCCTGCGCCAGGTCAATGCGCCCATTGAGAAACGCGCGCCGGGTGAATTCGCCCGGCTCGGCCATCCTCGCCCCGTGTTCCAGGAGTGCGTCGAGCGCTAGCTTGGCCGGCAAAATGCCGCCGTGGCAGGATATTTCAACCGTGTCTTCTCGGGTAAACGTGCGCGGCGCGCGCAGCACCGCGAGCAAAACTTCGTCAACGACTTTCCCGCCGCGGACAATCCTTCCGAATTGAATCGAGTGCGATTTGGCGGCAGATGGCCTCACCGAACTCGTTCCCACCGGCCGGAAAACCTCATCTGCCACCGCCAGCGCCCGTGGCCCGGAAATCCGGATGACCGCCAGACCGCCTTCACCTATCGGCGTGGCAATGGCGGCAATGGTGTCGAACATGGCGGAAAATTATGAACGAGAACGGCGAATGTCGAATCATTCCAAGGGGTTCCATAGACCATCTCCGGAGCGCGGCTCTGTGAGCCGCAGCAACGTCCGTATTTTCAAGCGCCATGAGCTAATCTTAACGTCTTCCGCTTGAGGAAGCTGCCGCAAGCCGCCAGCCGTCGCTGCGCCAGGGCGCGGCAGGCAGACCCGCGCTCCGATTCAAGCGCAATGACCAGCCCGGTTCTCTGCATCCCGGCCTTGCAGATATAAACGCGCCTTCTCGTAACTTCTTTTGTGCAGATAATGAAGCAACGTCGGGTCCGTCCCGCCGGGTAATTGTTTGGCCAATTCGTCAATCCGCGAAAACATCGGAACCAAATCCGGCTTGGGATTCTTCGAGGATATTCCTTTCACCGCGCTTTCCAGTTCGGTGAGCGTTTCGAGCAGTTGGCTTTCCAGCGGTGCCTTCATTTCAACAGGTGGAATTTCATGAGCATTTGATACACCACGTCCGAGACGGGCCTGAATCTGCCGGAGAGATAGCCGGTGGATATAAGCCGCTCCGCCGCGGTCGCCATGGTCATCACCAGCGTGCTCATAAAAAAAAGGCCCAAGGCGTGCGGCGGGTCGGGTTCCATCACCCGTGGCACCCCGAGATAAAGGACCTTTACGGACAAGAGAATGCCAATCGCCCAGACAATCCATGGATTCAGGGCAGGACTCACGTCCAAAAGCCGGCACAGAAATAATGGGCTTAAACCGTAAATCACCACCGTGAAGGCTTGTTGATACGTGTTGCGAAGGTGAAAGGTTTCGCCAAATGATTTGATCAGATACGCGCAAATGATAATTGCCAGTCCCATCAATGCCATTTCGGTGCATTCCAATGCCACCGCCTCCCGGACCGGAAACAGGTGTATCCCTCCTATCAGGTGCTGTTCCCGCCCCCATTCTACAAGCCCGAAACCCTCTGCCACTCCCACGATCAGCATCATCGGCAAGAGGTAAAAAACCACCATGAAGAAAATACTTCTCCGCGCAAGCGCAATTCGGTTCCAGGCTGACACCGGTTCAAATATCAAAAGCAATGCTTTAATCATTCCCACAAAATCATAGTGTTTAGCCGCCGACCTGACAACTAAATCCCAATGAGCTTTCAGGATGGGGCTAAAGCGCGCAGAATTTTTGGCCTTTGACGACGCGCGAGCGCTGTGCATACCGGTCCCAACGAGTCGCATAGGCGTCAAGTTAAGCATTGCGCCATCCTGTGTCTTTGATTGCACGCGCAAACCGACGGACGGTAACGCTAACTCTCTGCGAAGCAGCATACTGAAAGCCCTGCAAGGGCGGCCCGATATTAGCCTGGGGCCAGCGAGTCGGCGAGCGCAGCCCCAGGTTATGATCCCTAAAATTCAGCCGCCATTTGCGGGAAGCCGCGCGATAGCGCGAGTCTGATTTGCGGCCTTCGGTCAAACGATTGCGCCGGACGCGACTGGAGTCTTTCGCCTTAACTCGACGCCAATGCGACGAGTCGGGGCAACCGGGGAGTAATGAAGCCAGAGGCCGAAAAGCCCGGCGAAGTCGTCTCATTCTGAAAGCAAATTGGAATAAACCCTCCATTCCCTGCAGCCATAGCCCCGTTGAAGCGGTCATGTCGTCCTCGTCCTCCTCCTCGTCCTCCACATTTCCGCGCTCACCCGCTCACGCCCCCCCGCGCTTCAGTGTTTCGTGTATTTAGCGTGTCTCATGGTTAAAAATCCCTTTCGTGTTGATTCGCGTTAATTCGTGTCTAAAAATCTGCGTGTTTCACGTGTCTCGCGTCGAAATCACAGTAGAATTCAAAATTATTTCGATGGGCTGCGGACCAACTGCGAAACCATCTCCTGCAGTGCAGCCACACTTCGCTGAAGCTGCTTAATCTCGGTGGACTGCTGTCGAATAACCGCGTCCCTATCGTTCAATTTCTCGTTCAACCCCTGAATCGCCGCCAACGCCACGCCCCCTTCGTCCACCGTGGTAATGTGCTTGTCATCCCCGCCGTTCAACCCAAACGCCGCGTGAAAATCCTGCGCCATCGGACCGATGTGCCTGATTCCCTCCGGCTCCGCCTTATATTGCCATTCGGTGATGGGCAGGGCCGAAACCCTGTCCAGCATGTCGCGTGGGCTGATAGCCGCGAAATGTTCCTTTGCATTGCGGTCGGATTCACTGGTCCATGTACCCCCCACGCTGCAATA
>JASHVW010000109.1 GCA_030044395.1 Verrucomicrobiia bacterium | reverse complement strand
AAAACGATGTCCGTCACGTCCTCGACCACGCCGTCGATCGTGGTAAATTCGTGCATGGCCCCATCCACTTTAATGGAGGTGATGGCCGCGCCTTCGAGCGAAGACAGGAGCACCCGGCGAAGGGAGTTCCCAATCGTGTGCCCGTAACCGGTCTCAAACGGGTCGGCGACGAATTTTGCGTAGGTGGGCGTGGCGCTTGCATCGTCCTTCTGCAACCGTTTCGGCATTTCAAAACGTCCTAATCGAACTGGCATATTTTTCCTTTCACAATTTTAATCTGGCGCTTTCGACTCAATTTATCCCCGCAATCAAAAACGCCCGTATAATTGTTATTGTTGGCTGTTAGCGGGAATAAAATTCGACCACCGCTTGTTCGTTGGCAATGGGCTGGATTTCGTCGCGAGTGGGAATGCGCATCACCGTGCCCTTGAATTCTTCCTTGTTCAGGAGCATCCAGTCCGGCACCGAACGGCTCGTGGCCATTTCCATATTTTTGGTCGCGAGTTGGCGAGATACGTTGTTATGTTTTACTTCCACCACGTTGTTCACCTTCAACGCAAACGAGGGAATGTTGACTTTGCGGCCGTTCACCAACACGTGGCCATGCGCCACCATCTGGCGCGCCGCTGCGCGCGTATTCGCAAAACCGAGGTGATAAACCACATTATCGAGACGCGTCTCCAAAATTTGCAGCATTTGCTCGCCGGTAACGCCGCGGCGTTTCAACGCCTTCTCGTAAACACCGCGAAATTGCCGCTCCAGCAAACCATAATAATACTTGAGCTTTTGTTTTTCAATCAGGCCCAGGCCGAAGTCGGTGTGCTTGCGGCGCGACTTCGGACCGTGAACACCAGGGCCGTAGCTGCGGCGCTCAAGATATTTCGTCGGGCCAAAAATCGGCGTGCCAAATCGGCGGCTGATGCGAACGCGAGGACCTGTATAACGAGCCATAAATTAAATATGAGATTTCAAATTTGAAATTGAATTAGACACGGCGCTTTTTGCGCGGACGGCAACCGTTATGGGGAACGGGCGTGACGTCCTTGATCGAAGAAATCTCAAGGCCGATGGCCTGAAGCGCGCGAATCGCCGATTCACGGCCTGAGCCGGGACCTTTGACCCGGATTTCAACCTCTTTCATCCCGTGGGCCATTGCCTGACGCGCGGCGTCCTGCGCCACTTGTTGCGCCGCGTATGCGGTGCTTTTACGCGAGCCTTTGAATCCAACGCGCCCGGCACTCGACCATCCGATGATATTCCCGTGCATATCGGTAATGCTGACCAGCGTGTTGTTGAAGGTGGCCAAAATGTTTGCCACGCCCGCGACAATGTTTTTCGCGTGCTTGGCCTTGATGATTTTTTTGGCGGCCGCGTCTTCGCCCAAAAGCTCCGCGGCGGTTGGGGCGGCCCCGGCCGCAGGAGCGACTCCCGGAGCTGCGGCGGCGCCTTCGGTCCCAGCCGAAGCAGTGCCGGCGGCCGGCGCTTTCTCTTTTTTCTTCTGCTCCACGCCCTTCTTTTCGGCCTTTCCAGCTTTCTCAGGCGATTCCGGCTTTTCTTCTTTCGCCGGTTTCTTTTTTTGTTCGTCAGCCATATTTTACAATTCTCAAATTATTTTATTTAGTGAATGCCCGTCTTGGCGTTTGGATTGCGCTGCACGCCCACGGTCTTGCGGGGGCCTTTACGCGTGCGGGCATTGGTTTGGGTCCGCTGGCCGCGCACGGGCAAACCGCGCAGGTGCCGGATGCCGCGATAGCATTTGATTCCCTGTAGTCGCTTGAGATCCATGCCGATTTCGCGGCGCAGATCGCCTTCAATAATGTATTTACCCTCCTGAATGGCATGGACTATTTGTGCGAGTTGCTGCTCCGTCAGATCCTTGGCACGGATTGCCGGATCAATGTTCGCGCGCTCGAGAATTTCCTTCGAATTGACGGGGCCGATGCCGTAAATATAGCGGAGCGCGATGTCAATGCGCTTGTTCGGCGGAACTTCAACACCAATGATACGTGCCATATATCTTAACCTTGCCGTTGTTTGTGACGTTTGTTCGAGCAGATCACGCGGATAACGCCCCGGCGGCGCACCACTTTGCAGTGCTCGCACATTTTCTTTACTGATGCTCGAACTTTCATGTTATATTTTTTTTTCCACTAAAATCCGCCCCACGCTCAAATCGTAAGGCGTCAATTGCAATTTCACTTCGTCACCGGCTTTTAGCCCGGCAAAATTTGCCCTGGCCCTTCCGGCCACGAATGCCGTCAAGCGATGTCCGTTGGCTAGTTCCGCGCGATAGATGCCATTTGGCAAAACCTCAATCACGCGACCTTCAACTTTGAAAGCTTCGCCGCCGGCCATGTCAATATCTCCGGTTCGCCGTCCGTGACGAGGACGGTATGCTCAAAATGAGCCGATAATGAACCATCTTGCGTCACCACTGTCCAGCCATCTTTTAGGATTTTTACACCGGGCTGGCCGGCGTTTACCATCGGCTCAATGGCAATGGTCATGCCCGTGTGCAACCGGTCGTTCATTTTCCGGTCCACAAAATTCGGCACCTGCGGCTCTTCATGCATCACGCGCCCAACTCCGTGGCCGACAAACTCGCGCACGACGCTGAAACCATTGCCCTCCACAAAATCCTGGACCGCCCGCGAAATGTCCGTCACCCGATTCTCCGGCCTGGCCGCCGCGATGCCCAGATACAAAGCCTGTTCGGTGACATCCAGCAGCCGTTGCGCCGCCACTCCGCAACCGCCCACCGCGAATGTCCGCGCGTTGTCGCCAATAAATCCCCTGTAACTCACTCCGACATCCACACTGATGATGTCGCCAAAATGTAATTCCCGCCCGCCACCCAGGCCATGGACAACTTCTTCGTTGACCGAAAGACAGACATGCCGCGGATATTTGCGGTAACCTAAAAACGCGCTTTTGCCGCCGTGCCGTTTAATCTGCTCCGCCGCGAATTCATCCACCTGCATCGTCGTCAGGCCCGGGCGGATAAATGCGCCGATTTCTTCCAATACTACCGCCGCCACCGCGCAAGACGACCGCATCAATTTCAGCTCGTCCGCAGTCTTAATCTTGATTCCAGCCACAAAATCAAAACCGTCCGCGCAAACGGCCTTTCTTGAGAAATCCATCGTAATGGCGCATCATTAAATGCGATTCGACCTGCCGCATGGTGTCCAGCAGCACGCCGACGGTGATCAAAATGCTGGTGCCGCCGAGAAAACTGGCGACGTTCTGGTTAATTTGCAGTTGCCGCCCCAAGAGCATCGGGATGGTGGCGATAATGGCCAAAAAAATCGCGCCGGCGAGCGTGATACGGCTCATTGCCTTGTGCAAATACTCGCTCGTCTGCTGGCCGGGGCGCACGCCGGGAATGTACCCGCCGTTCTTTTTCAAATCATCTGCGATTTGGATCTCGTTGAATTGTGTGGCAACCCAAAAATAGGAGAAAAAAATCACCATCAAAGCATAAATGCCCAAATAGACCGGAGAGCCGTAACCCATTTGAATCGCCATCCACTGGACCTTGTCTTTGATAAACGGCTGCTGCGTGTGTTCCGTTAAATAGGTGAAAATCGGCTGCGGAATCATCAGGATGGATGATGCGAAAATAATCGGCATGACGCCTGAATAATTCACACGCAACGGCATGTAGTTCGTTCCGCCTTGATACATCTTCTGGCCAACCATGCGGCTGGCATATTGCACCGGAATTTTCCGTTGCGCCTGCGTCACCGCAATCACGCCGCCTATGACGATTACCGAGAGAATCAAAAGCAGCAGTCCGGTTCCCATCAACGAATTCGGATGGCCAGAAACAAAAAACATATCATCAAATCCTTGTGCCGCCACCGGAATGCGGGCGACGATGCCTATCGTGATGATGAGCGAAACGCCATTACCCACTCCGCGCTCGGAGATTTGCTCACCCAGCCACATCAGCAACATTGTCCCCGTGGTCATCACC
This sequence comes from Verrucomicrobiia bacterium, assembly GCA_030044395.1. Taxonomy (GTDB): domain Bacteria; phylum Verrucomicrobiota; class Verrucomicrobiia; order Limisphaerales; family UBA11358; genus UBA11358. The sequence continues at coordinate 1,329 of JASHVW010000109.1, read as the reverse complement.
AGCACTGCCAGGAAATAATAGAAATAAATGTTGTCAATCAGCACCAATTGACCTTGGAGACCCGGAAAAACCCTTGCCGGATTTGCATAGCTGCTCGCGAAATAAGCACCCTGCCCAAGGCAAATCAGCACCGTAAGATAGCGGCCGTATTGGATGATTTTGGCGCGCCCACCTTCCTCGCGCGCCAATTTGCTCAGACGCGGAACGACGGCCGACATCAATTGCAAAATAATCGTCGCACTGATGTAAGGCATGATGCCCAGCGCGCCAATGCCGCAATTACCAAATGCACCACCCGCAAATGTATTATACATGCCCACCAACCCGCCGAATCCTTGCTCATGCTCCGCAAAATACGCCGAAAGCTTCGAGCCATCCACCCCGGGAATGACGATGAATGACATGAGACGCGCAATCGCGAGCAAGCCAAACGTGAACAGAATGCGCGACTTCAGCTCCGGAATTTTGAAGCAGTTCGCAAACGTGTTGAAAATGTTACGGAACATGATGCTTTCCGCCTAAGCATTAGGGGGTTCGGCCGGCTTGCGCGCGATGACTTCACACGTGCCGCCTTTGGCTTCAATTTTCGCCCTGGCCGACGCGCTGAACGCACTGGCGCTCACGGCAAGTTTTTTGGAAAGCTCGCCTTCACCGAGGATTTTAACTCCCTCAGCCCGCCCATTGGCCAGCCCAACAGCGCGCAACGCGACTTCATCCACCTTTGCGCCATCATCGAATTTGTTCAATTCACCAACGTTGACGGCAATATAGCGCGTAGTAAACCGTTCGTTGTTGAACCCCCGTTTGGGAATGCGGCGAATCAGCGGCATCTGACCACCTTCGAATCCAATCCGGATACTGCTGCCCGAACGCGCGGTCTGCCCTTTACCGCCGCGCCCTGATGTCTTTCCGTGGCCGCTGGATTCACCCTGGCCAAGCCGCTTGCGGCGGTGCCGCGCCCCGGGACGAGGTTTTAAGTTGTGTAATCGCATAAATATCCGGTCAAGCCGCCGACGCCGCTTCTGGCGCCTTCGGCATTTCAATCTTCTTAATCTCCAAGCCGCGGGCTCTGTAAATTGCTTCGCGGGTGCGGAGGCTCAACAGCGCCTGCAAAGTGGCCTTCACAACGTTCGCCGCGTTCTTTGACCCGAGCGATTTGCTCAAAATATCCCGCACGCCTGCGGATTCCAAAACCGCGCGCACCGTTTTGCCTGCGATAATCCCCGTGCCGGGAGATGCGGGCCGGAGCAAAATCTTCGCCCCGCCGTATTCGGAAAAAACTTCATGCGGAATCGTCGCGTCCTTCAGCGAAACCGGAAGCATCTGGTT
>JASHVW010000108.1 GCA_030044395.1 Verrucomicrobiia bacterium | reverse complement strand
AAACTCGCAAATACCCGTCACGCGCAGGCGCCGGTGAAGCAAATTATTCGAAACTAACGCGTGGGCGTCCAATACCGTCACCAGCAAGCTGCCGCTCTTTTCCGCCAATTCAATTCCCAAGCTTCGGCCGTCGGACCCGGCAAAAATGGCTTCGCCTTCCGCTTCCACCCATTGCCCGCCATTCGGTTCGGCCAGCGCCTGCTCCAACGGAATCGTTCGTCGGGCAGAATGCGTCCCGATGAGAGTGCAGGCAATCGTGGACGGTTTTCCAACGTAGAGTCGGCTGCCATCGTCGGACGTGCAATAAAAGGTGTACTCGCCGGTGACCGGAATTTTGAGAAAGCCGGAAAACACGAGCGCCGTGTAGTTGGCGCCCGCGGCGTAGGACAAATCGGGACGGTCCGCCACGCCGCTAGTCAACGGGGACTCTTCCTCAAATTCCGGCAATTGTCCCGCCCGAAATGTGTTGTAAACGGCATAATCAAGGCCCGGTTTAAACCCCCTTGCGCCGGGCGGTTTGTGCCAGAAAACGGTTTCCGGAACTTTTTGCCGTGGAATTCCCGGTCCGTCGAATTCCAGAGTCAAAGCTTCCGGGCCGTCGTATTGGAACCATTCCAAACGAACCGGCTGAAAGCCAGCGTTCAGAAACCTGCGCCCCGACTTGGTAATCGCGCCGTGGATTCCGTCGTTGTCCACCAGCGGGCAGGGAATAATTCGATAGCCATAGGGCGTTAGCGTGATCCAGCAATTGGTTGCCTGCACCCTCACCTTGTCGTCCACTCGAAAGTCGTGGCTGACGGTGGGCAATTGCAGTAAAACCGTTCCAGTTGGGTCCTGAAGCGCCAGCAATCTCCGTTCAGGAACCGTTGCGCAGACAACCCCTTCCAACTGAACTGAGCGGACGGCATTCGCCTGCTGAAAAGCCGCTTCCCGGAACCCGGCCACCGAAATCGCGTTTGCCATGGAAGTATCTTCAGCCACGCTGATTGCCGGCGGCAGGGCCGCCGCGCAAAAACACAGCAGCAACCGCCCGCCTCGCGACCATTCGCCCCCGCCGGTCCGCCGCCGGGCACAGGCTGCAGCTCGGGAAAATAAATTCATTCGTCTGAAAAATTGAATATGGAAATTTCAATCCACCGATGACATAAAGCAATCGAAAAATCAGAATGAAGACTGGCGACCCTACCGGGAATCGAACCCGGGCTACCACCGTGAAAGGGTGGTGTCCTAACCGCTAGACCATAGGGTCGTTGAAAGCCTGCAAATATAATCATTTGCAACGGGGTGTCACGCAAATTATGGTTTGCTTTGGGAAAAATGTTACAGCAATGTTACTGGAATAAATTTTAAAATAAGGCATGTTTAGGAACCAGCCGACGACGGCAACTGGAAATTGCAAACATGATAATGACCAACTTGCATGTTGGAGAAGGAGTTAACGGAGCCTTCAAAAATTATTTAAATGGCCGTGGCGCCCCCCCCCGCGTTGGCGAAGGTGTCATCATCCGGCCCTACCAGCCGGAGGACCGGCCGGCAATCCGCCGGATTTGCTGTGACACGGGTTTTTTGGGGAATCCCATCGAGGCCATTTTCACCGATCGAGAGATCTTTGCCGATTTGTTCACCGGCCCCTATTTGGATTATGAGTCGAATTACGCCTGGGTGGCGGACGCGAGCGGGAGGGTGGTGGGTTATTTGCTGGGTTCGGTTTCTTCGTCGTTCGATTATACGCAATTGTATTCAGGGTTTCAAACGACGTTGAAAATGATCGTGCGCGCGGCCACCGGCCGTTATTCGCAGCACCCCCGCACGCAACATTTCATCCGCTGGCTTCTGGTCAATGGATACCGGGAACAACCCCGGCATCCCGAGCGCGCCGCCCATTTGCATATGGACATCGAAAAGAGTTATCGCGGCCAGGGACTGGCCTATCGGTTGTGGTGTTCCTATGAAACTCAATTGTATCTCTGCGGTGTGAAACATTGCTATGGCGCCTTTTTTTCCTGGCCGAGGCGCCGGCCCGAACACGGGTATTCACGGTTCGGCTTTTCCGTTTTCGACCGGAAGCCGACCACCATTTTCCGGCCGGAAATTTCGGAGCCCGTGGAAGTCGTCTGCATTCAGAAGCGGCTCCGGGAATGAAAAAAATCATCTTTACGCTTACGGCGGCGAGGTCGGGGACGCTGTATCTGCGGAACCTTTTTCGGCTCAACGCCCGCGATTGCGTCTGCCGTCACGAGACATTTTTTGATTTTGGGAACCCGACGATGTTTGGGCCGGCGATTTATGACGCGCATGCCGGCCGCATCGAGAGGGTGCGGGCGCGCCTGGAAAAGAAGCGCGATTTTATCCAAAGCCTTCCCGGCTCCATTTACCTCGAATCCAGCCATGCGTTTCTCAAATCGGCGTGGGTGGCCGCGCTCGACGTTTTTCCGGAATTGGAACTCGTGCATCTGGTGCGCGACCCTGTGAAGGTCGCGGCGAGCGAGGCTTATCGTGAACTGTGGCGCCGGCGGGTCCATGCGCCATTCCATTTTTATACGGGTGACGACGGCCGGCGGCATTTCGCCTGGGCGCTAACCGGCAACGAGGAAATCTTTGAAAATTTTGGTGATGAAGAATTGACGCTGTTTCAATGGTATTTGATTCAATGGATTGAGATCGAGAACCGCGCGATGAATCTTCTGGGTGAGAATTGTTTGCAGGATCGTTGTTTCACCCTGCATTGTCCGCGCGAACTGAATGAATCGGGCAAAATCCGTGAGATGTTTGAGTTTTTCGGTATTGCGACGAAGGGGCAGGAGATCGTATTTGGAGGGCGCAAGAACAAGAGCATTGGATATTCGGCGGCGGCGGCGCAAAACGAGAAGGAACTTGAATTTGTCCTGGGGCGCATGCCCACCCGGTATTTACAAATTTTCCAGCGCGAACCGTATGCGGACTGCGATTGGAGCAAACGCTTTGGCGGAAGGGCGGCAGACGTGAAACCAAGCTTCCGCCCTGGGGCAAGGGACGCGGCGACAACGCCGACGCC
>JASHVW010000107.1 GCA_030044395.1 Verrucomicrobiia bacterium | reverse complement strand
CCGACGGATTTCCGGCGGGCATCATCTCAGTCGCGGCCGCCGGCTGGTTGGCGGTGACGCCGACGCTGCTCAGGTTGCGGTCGCCAAAAATGACCATTCCCGGATACGCTTCGGTGGCCTCGCCACAAACGAAGTAGCTGACGTAAGCGTCGCCGAAGGTGCCATAGTTAAAGTTGGTGGCATAAGAGTTTTGATGCGTGGTCGGCGTGGCGCCATTGGCCTTGCACGTGGAGGGAGTGTTATCGGATGTGCAATAAAGAATCTTCGGCGTGGCCATCTGGTTTGAACATGTTTGAAACACGTAGAAAGGCCCGGGCGATTCCGCTGTATATCCAGTGCCTGCGGCCATGGTCCACCCGTATTGGGAGCCGCCGACTGGAGCAGTACCGTGGGGTCCCTGATAACTATAGATCGCTTCCTCAGCGCCGCCGCTGACCGTTGAAATGGCCATAGGCATCTGATCGTTGTTGTCCCCTTCCCAAATTTTCGTGGCCAGGAAGGTTTCCTTGAGGTTATTGACGCAATTGATGCGCTGGGCCTTGCGCTTGGCGGCAGCGAGCGCCGGCAGCAACATTGCCGCCAAAATGGCGATGATGGCGATCACGACGAGCAACTCGATCAGCGTGAACGCTTTTTTCTGTTTCAGGATTCTTTTCATACTTACGGTGATGGTTATTATTGTTGTTTTTGTTCAGGCGACGGTCAGCAAGTTTACGAATCTCACTCACTGTCAATGGCTGAATCTAAAACGATCAAGCACAGGAGATGCCAACAATTTTTCAACGTAATTTATGCGATTCACAGGCGAAATCGGACCGATAATTTGAAGTAACGGGCGACATGCGTGAAATTTTCACGCAGAGTGCGTGAGACTCACGCGTTTTCCATTGCCTGTCTTACATGCATTTTGCCTTCGTAAAGCTTGAAAGCTGAGACTCAAAATTTAAAATGGACGGATGTCCGAACTCACAGAGAATGCATTTATGGAAAAGATCGTGTCGCTGTGCAAGCGCCGCGGTTTTATTTTTCAATCATCGGAAATATACGGCGGCATCAATGGTTTTTGGGATTTTGGGCCATTGGGCGCGGAATTGCGCAAGAACATCCGGGATTGCTGGTGGAACGACATGGTGCGCAGCCGGGACGACGTGGTGGGCCTCGAATCGGCCATCATCATGCATCCGAAAGTTTGGGAGGCATCCGGGCACGTTGCCGGCTTCAACGACCCCATGGTGGACTGCAAAGTCTCCAAACAACGATTTCGCGCCGACCAGCTATTCTTTGCGGCGGTGATCGTGGACGGGAAAGCCGCCGGATATGTGAGCGCGCTCGAGAGCGAAAAGACCGCCGAAGAACTTCAGGAGAAAGCTGAAACTTTCAAACGCAAGAAGGCGCTTGCCGGAAAATTGGAGCCGGTGCAGGCGCGCGATTTTACCCAGGCCAAGCCGGACGAAATTCCGTTGATTCCGTCACCCGCGACGGGCGAGGCGGGCAGCCTGACGGCGCCCCGCGCCTTCAACATGATGCTGCAAACCTGGGTCGGCGCCCTGCGGGACGAATCGTCCATCGCTTATTTGCGCCCGGAAACGGCCCAGGGCATGTTCGTGGATTTCAAGGCCGTTGTGGATACCGGCCGGGTGAAGATTCCCTTCGGCGTAGCCCAAATTGGAAAATCATTCCGCAACGAGATTACTCCGCGCAATTTCATCTTCCGCAGCCGCGAATTCGAGCAGATGGAAATGGAGTATTTCATCAGCGACGAGGACGATTGGGCCAAGTGGCACCGTTACTGGATTGACTGGTGCCGCAACTGGCTCGTCTCGGTGGGCATTCCGGCGGCGAAACTTTCCGAATACAATCATCCCCGGGAAAAACTGTCGCATTATTCCAAAGGCACCACCGACATCATGTTTCAGTTTCCGTTTGGAGCGCAGGAGCTTTGGGGCATCGCCGCCCGCGGTAATTACGATTTGTCGCAGCATGCCAAGTTCAGCGGCGTGGCGATGGAATATTTTGATGACGCGGCCCGGAGAAGATTTGTTCCGCACGTGGTGGAGCCGGCGGTGGGGGTTGACCGGATCATGCTGGCGATTTTGTGCAGCGCCTATGCCGAGGATGAAGCGCCGGATGAAAAGGGGAAAATGGAGAGCCGGGTCGTGCTGCGGTTCGCGCCGCGCATCGCGCCTGTCAAGGCGGCCATTTTTCCGTTGTTGAAGAACAAACCGGAGTTGGTGGCCAAGGCGAAGGAAGTCCGCGATTTGCTGCGGCCGCACCTGAATGTCTTTTACGACGAAGCCGGCGCCATTGGCCGGCGGTACCGGCGCCAAGACGAAATCGGCACGCCGTTCGGGGTGACGGTTGATTTCGACACGCTTGGCGAGAAAGGCGATGAGCTGCGGGACACCGTGACCGTGCGCGACCGGGACACGATGAAACAGGAGCGCATGAAAATTTCGAAGCTTCTGGAATTTTTGCTGTCCAAAATCCATTGATGACTCAGGAAGCGAACAGTTCGACGATCCAGAAACGGGCACCGACGCTGTATTTCATTGCGGCGACCAAGCTGCTCAAAGGGGCGGCGTTATTGCTGGCCGCCGCGGGAATTTTTTCGCTGGCCGGAAAGGATTTAGGGGGCATCTTCGATCAGTTTTTGCGATGGATACACGTTGATCCCGAGCACCGGTTTTTCGCGAACATTGGAGACTGGCTGGACACGGTGACTACGGCGAACATTCGCGCCGTGGCGACGGGCACGCTGTTGTACGGGTTATTTCTGCTGACTGGCGGCACCGGACTGGCGCTTCGCGCGAAGTGGGCGATCTGGCTGGCGATTGGGGAATCGGCCTTTTTTATTCCGATCGAAATATTTGAGCTGACCCGCCGCCATTCGCCGACGGATGAGGCGTCGCATTTTGCCTATCCCAAACTTGGATTACTGGCAATTCTGGCCTTGAACGTCTTAATTGTCTGGTATTTGTTGAAGAACCGGGAGCGGCTGTTCCGGCGGCACCGTTAAACGATAGAAAAGATATTGTCGCCTTCGGTTTTAGCGGATTCGTAACCGGCGGCAGGGATTTATTCAAGGAATTGTGCCAGAATCGCGGAACGGAGAACCGGCCTGATAACTTTTCAGCTGTGTCTGGAAAGCGGCGCTCATCACGGCATTGCTTTGGCTGGAGGCCAATTGCAAAGCGCGTCGTGCGTTCGATACGGCTTCCGTAAATTTTCCCGCCTCGGCATAAGCCGCCGCCAATGTGGCCGCCGTCATTGGATTGTCACCGCCGGAAAGGCGGTCGGTTTGCAGGGCCAATTCAACTGCTTCGGTTCCGTCGCGAAACGATGGATTTGGCGAGGTCGCCAGCATCCAGGCAACGCGGGTGAGGTTGTTTTGAGCCACCACCGAACCGGGCTGGATCGCCAGCACCTTTTGAAACTGAATAATCGCCTCGTCCACCTGCCCTTTCCGAATATCAGTAATGCCAAGATTATTTCGTGCTTCAACATCGTTGGAATTGATTGCCAGCGCCTTTTGGTATTCAATGATTGCCGCGTCCAATTCCCCCTTTTTGGCAAAGTCGTTGCCAAGATTGTAGTAAAGATCGTCGCTGGCGGGGGCAATGGGCGCCTCCCTCTGTTGCGCCAGGGCATCTGCAAGATTATTGTGCGCTTCGACATCCATGGGATTGATGGCCAGCGCCTTTTGGTATTCAACGATTGCCGCGTTCACCCGCCCCTTTCGCGAAAGCGCAATGCCAAGATTATTACAGGCTTTGGCAAAGTTGGGGTCAATCGCCAGCGCCTTTTGGTATTCAATGATTGCCGCGTCCACCTGCCCCTTTTGGGCCAGGGTAGCGCCAAGATTATTAAAGGCTAAAGCATAGTCAGGGTTAATGGCCAGCGCCTTTTGGTATTCATAGATTGCTGCGTCCGCCTGCCCCTTTTGGGCCAGCGCATAACCAAGATTAC
>JASHVW010000012.1 GCA_030044395.1 Verrucomicrobiia bacterium | reverse complement strand
GCATTGGGCCGTTCGTTCCGGTAAGCGGGCTGCCCAGGGGTTGCCAGGTCACCAGGTTGGTGGACCAGAGCAATTGATACGTGACGCCTGGAATGCCAATCCAACTCATTGAAAAATTACCCTGGCTTACACTGGGCGCCAGATTGGGCGCGGCCGTCTGCGCCATGACATAGTTCTGATTGGTTATCGAGCCGGTGACGTTGGTGTAAGTCAGGGAATCGGGCACAAAGATGTAAGCGCCCAGCGTGGGCGTCACGGTCCCATTCCAACCGGGCGGAACGCCCAAGGAATAATTTCCGTTGGTGTCCGTCGTTACTCCGGTGAGTCCGCCCCCCGGTTGCAGCAAGACCCCGGCGATTCCCAAGCCATTAGTGCCGGTGACGGCGCCGGAAATCGCCGGCAACGAAATGGAAAAGGTCCCGGAGTAAGGTTGTGTCAGGGGCGCCCCGGACATATCCGTAAGATTCGTCGCGGCTTCGATCGTGTAAGTCCCCAAAAGATTTTGCTCGGGAAAACTCACTTGTACCGAGAACGGCCCGGTCATCGTCACGCTTAAACTTGATGCAGCAAGCGGCCCGGCTGGTGTGAGCACCGTAAAATCGGACACGGAAACGGACGCGGGATTCAGCAGGTCGTCAAAACCCAGATTGACGGAGCTGACCGTGTTCATGACCAAACCCGTGGGTGATTGTAAAATGATTTGAAAACCGCCGAGGGCGCCGGAGATGAAAACGGTTCCCGGCTGGCCGGGCGACGCGCCGGTGCCGCCATTAACATTGGTATCGCCGGTAAAATCGTTCGTCGGCACATAAATGGCGATGCGTCCGCCTCCGCCTCCGCCCCCGCCGTAAGGCACGCCATTGCCACCGGCGGCGGAAATCGTTCCCGCACCCGAGAGTGCTCCTTCAGTAATCCAAATGCTGCCTCCAGACCCACCGCCGGAATCGTCCTGCAAGCCGGAATTTCCGTTGGCGCTGATGTTGCCGCTGACGTTCAACGCATCTTTTGCTTGCGCATTGGATTGGAGTAGAAACGTCCAAGTTGTCGAGGAAGCATAGGTTGCTCTAAACGTCTTCCCTGGGAGGCGGTTGCTGCGGCTCGCAAAGCCGCGCTCCGGAGCGGTTTTCTGTGAATAACCCGTCCTTGACATCCCCAACATTTTGTGGGATAAAAGTCGGCAACCACTATTAGCTGTGGTTTTATGCGTTGCCCAAAGTGCGGCTGTCAGGATGACAAAGTGATTGATTCACGCGCCTCGCGCGAAGGCGCCACCATCCGCCGCCGCCGGGAATGCGCCAAATGTGGATACCGCTTCACCACTTACGAAGAAGTGGAGCATGAAGGACTACTGGTGGTGAAGCGTGACGGGCGTCGCGAGGAATTCTCTCGCGAGAAACTGTTGGCCGGCATCAAAAAAGCCTGTCAGAAGCGGCCGGTGCCCTTGAAGGAAATGGAAGACCTTGTGGACCAAGTTATCGCCGCCGTCAGCGAAAAATTTGAAAGCGAGGTGCCGGGAGAATTCATCGGCAAAATGGTCATGGACGGCCTTCGCCGTCTCGACGCGGTGGCATATGTCCGGTTCGCCAGCGTTTATCGCCGGTTTGAAGAGGCCACGGATTTCGTCCAGGAAGTGAAAAAATTGGAGGCTGCCAAATGATTGCTCTTAATTCCGATTGTCTGCTCTTTCAACTTGCCAGCGGCGAAAGCGTACCCTGTTCGGCGGAGATGATTTGCATCGAGGTCATTACGAGCTCCGAAAGCCTGGTGGATCCCGAAATGCTCCGTCACGCTGCCGCGTCTGTTTTCTATTATTTCAAAACCGAGCTTGGCCGCGAAACCGTCACGGTGGGCGAATTCGCAGCCGCGTTGGAAAAAGTTTTGCGGACGCTCGGCCTGACGATTCGCGCCGCGGATGGCGAACGGGCGCGGGAAATCTTCACCGCCGACTTGCGTCTGCTGGCCCGTGATTCCGGGGACAGTCTGGAATTGTTCTTCTATCCGCGGTTGCGCGATGAATTGCGCTGGCAACTCCGCCAATCGCCGCGCGTGCTTCGCTTCCAGGGATTGCGCGGCTGTGTCAAACAACTGGCGGGCGCGCGCCGCTGGTCTTCGCGTTGTGATCAAGTGCAGGAGCAAATCGTCGAATACCTGCGCAGTTGCCTCACCGCCGAACCGGAACCCCATGATTGCGCGCTGGTGGTGGAATAATGCAAACCCTGTTTGAGAAAATCGCGGCGCGCGAAATCCCGGCCGCCATCGTCTATGAAGACGATTTGGTTCTCGCCATTCGCGACATCAATCCGCAGGCGCCGGTCCATGTGTTGATTTTTCCAAAGACCGCGCTTCCGCGGATTGCCGAGGCAAAGACTGAAGACACGTATCTGCTCGGCCATCTGTTGATGAAAGCTTCCGAAGTGGCGGCCACGTTGGGACTGACAACCGGCGGCTACCGGCTGGTCATCAATAATGGCGCCAACGGCGGTGAGACTGTGCCTCATTTGCACGTCCACATCCTCGGCGGACGCCAAATGGCGTGGCCCCCGGGATAAACAGGCAGGAGGCGACGCAAGAAGTCTCAAATTTTTTGGGTTTCAAACTTAATTCGAAGCTCCTTACGCCGCCTCCTTCAACCGAATGAGTTGGCACGTTCCCAGCCAACCGGCTTTGGTCCGGGCAACTTGCAACGATTGAGGCGACAAGTCGGCAAAATTCCGGGTGTTTTTAGTTGCGTAGAACTTGCAATCGCTTAGATTGCAAATGATTTGCAATTAAAACTGCCTCACGATTATGACGTTGCCGCGAAGAGCTAAAATGCCTCTTATTGCCCTCATTTTGCCCGCTCAACTGGCGTTTCTAGGCATTTGCCTGGTGGCGGGTTGCAGCCAAAAAAAAGCGGCCAACGTGAGCATCGTCGCCGCTGAAAATTTTTACGGCGGTTTGGCACAACAAATCGCCGGCAATTCGGCGCAGGTCATCAGCATTTTGAGCAATCCCAACCAGGACCCGCATGAATTCACCACCGACGCCGCCACGGCGTTTGCCGTCGCGAAAGCCGACATTGTAATTTACAATGGCCTTGGTTATGACGACTGGATGAACAAGCTCCTCGGCGTCCAGGGAAAGCCAGGGCGAATTGTCATCCGTGTCGCCGACTTGATTGGAGCCAAGGCTGGCGACAATCCGCATATCTGGTATGATCCCCGCGCGATGCCAGCGTTGGCAGCGAAGCTGGCCCAAATTTTGAAGCAGCCGGAGAATCTTGCCACCTTTCAAAAAGAAATGGATGCGGTTACGTCAAAAATTTCTGAAATCAGATCCGCCCATGGCGGGACGGTTGTTACCGCCACGGAGCCGGTCTTTGGCTACATGGCGGCAGCGCTTGGCTTCAAAATGGAGAATTACGGTTTCCAGCTTGCGGTGATGAACGACACTGAAATCAGTTTTCAACAAGCGTCTGATTTCGAGAAAAGCCTGCACGGCAAGGCGATGAAGATTCTTTTCTATAACAGCCAGGTCTCGGACCCGGTGACCCAACGGATGCAGGAAATTGCCAGGAAATGCGGCGTTTCCGTCGTCGGTGTGAGCGAGACGCAGCCGCCAGAGGCCAAAGACTACGCGAATTGGATCCTGGCCGAACTAAACGAAGTGGAGACAACTTTGGAGACAAACCATTGACCTCCGCGATTTCCATAACTAACGGCGGCGTGCGCCTCGGCGGCCGCGACATTTTGCAGGGAGTGAACGCGGAAATTGCCACGGGCGAATTCATCGGCCTATTTGGGCCCAATGGCGCCGGCAAATCCACATTGATGCGGTGCATTCTGGGTCTCACGCCGCTCAGTTCGGGGTCCATTTCCGTTTTTGGAGAGGCCCCGGGCCGGGCCAACGGGGTCATCGGTTACATGCCTCAATCGCGGACCAGCCTGGAAGGTTCGGCGCTGACCGTGCGCGCGCTGGTGTCGGCGGTGGAGGGCGGAAATCGTTGGGGGATACCGTGGAACAGCAGAGCGGCGCGTGGCGAAGTGGAGCGGGCTCTTGAACTGGCCGGCGCGGGGGAATACGCCAATCGCCGATTCTCGGTACTGTCCGGCGGGGAAAAACAGCGGATTGCCCTGGCCCAGGCATTGCTCGGCAAGCCGCGCCTGCTCATTCTTGACGAGCCTCTGGCCAGCCTTGACCCGCGGAACCAAATGCGAATGGTCGAAAACGTCGCCAGAATCAAAGCGACCACCGGCGCAACCATTCTATTCATCGCGCACGACGTCAACCCGCTCATCAAGGTGATGGACCGGGTGATTTACATCGCCGGCGGTGGGGCAGCCATCGGCTCACCGGACGAGATTATCTCAAGCGCAGCTTTGAGCAAACTTTACGGCGCCGAGATCAACGTTGTTCGCGCTGAAGGTAAAATCTTCATTGTTGCCGCTGAGGGCAATGTCACCGAGGCCGCGCATCATGATTGAACATTTGAATTATTTTTTGTCTTACGACTTCGTGCTCAATGCGCTCATCGCTGGAACTCTGGCTGGAATTCTCGGGGCCGTCGTCGGCTATTTTGTGGTTGTCCGGAAGGCGGGATTCGCCGCGCATGCCCTGGCGCACATTGGGTTCACCGGGGCAACGGGAGCTGCCTTGTTCGCGTTAAGCCCGCTGGAGGGAATGTTGATTATTTCGGTGCTGGCAGGCATGATGATGGGGGCTTACGGGAACCGGTTGCAACGCAGCGATTTGGCGATTGGCATGACGCTTTCGATTTGCCTCGGGATTGGCATGTTGTTTCTCACTTTCTACAGAGGTTTCGCCGGCCATGCCACGGCCATTCTCTTCGGGGATATTTTTGGCGTCTCGCATCGCCAAATCATTCAAACACTGGTTCTCTCCGCTTTGAGCCTGGGAACGCTGCTGGTCTTTTCGCGGCGCCTTCTTTTCGTCAGCCTGCAGCCCGACCTGGCTGAAGCCCGGGGCATCTCGTTGTCCGCTTCGTCCATTATTTTCAGTGTCATTCTGGCTATCTCCGTCACCCTCGCGAGCCAGGTCGTCGGCATCCTGCTGGTTTTCACATTGGTGATCGGACCCGCCGGCATTGCGTCAAGATTTTGCCGTACTTTTTGGTCGGGACTGGCAACTTCGGTGACCATCGGGCTGCTTGCCGTTTGGATTGGAATTTTGCTCGCCTGTTTCACCAATTGGCCGGCGACTTTCTGGATTACAATGATCATTTTTTTCCTTTACCTCATTACAGAAGCGGTCTGCCGCTATGCTTTCAGGGGGGCATGAGCAATCCGGTCCTTCGCAACAAGCCCAAAATGCATTCATTTACTTATTGCAAGTGATTTGCATTTGGCACCAATTCTGCTTGCCATGATGGCCATGAGTTGTCGTTCGCTCCCGCTCCTATTGAGTTCCCTGGATGAATCCGAGGGAAAGGCCGGGGGTCTGCCCGCGTTTGGATTGGTTGGTGCCTTGGTGGATTCAATCGTCATTGTCACTTCCAACATCCTTGTGACTCACGCCGCTAGGCCTTGGGCTTAAAATCGTAAAAAAGTTGAAAAAACCATTGCCATCCATCCGGGTTTTTGTAAAATGCAAACGATTTGCAATTAAGGTGTTTGCCTTTTACCAGCTCAATCGCCGCGCGCGAGGATACGTGCATCGCGCGACCGGAGGATTGACCCTGGCGGTGTGGCTGCTGGTGAGCGTGGCGGAAATCTGCCCACCGGTCCACGCCTGGCTCCATGGCGGTTCCATTCCTGACGACGACGATTGCGCGGTGGTGGCCATTGCGCTGGGCCACGTGGATTCGGGGGCTTGCGATGTTCCTGCCGTTACGCCCGTTCATTGGGTGGCAGTCGAAACGCGCGCGGAAGTGTCCAATTTTGTAATTCTGGACAAAAATCTTCCCCAAAGCCGCGCGCCGCCCCCTGCCTCACCCGTTCCTTAAATCCGTTGGTTCAGGCGAATTGCTGCGCCTGAAATTTTTAGTTGACCGGACTTTTGCGATTCAGGCTTCGCAAGGCGCGGGCGTGAAGCCCGCGAAAGCGGTTGTGTTTTGAATTGGTTGATGAAACAGGCTGTCCGCTCCGAATGCCTTTCGGAAAACCGCCCGTTACAATGGGCGCACGACCCGCTGTTCCATGCCCAAATTCGGACACGGCCGCGACAGACAAAACTTTAACCTATTTGTGAAAATTATGAAAATATTTGCAGAAAGACATAGATGGAAGCGCAGAAAGAAGTGGGGAGGAAATTGGCCGGGCCTGGCTATGATATTATCTGTGGCAATCGTTGGCGGCGGCCAAGTAATGGCGCAAACAAACGTTCCAACCAGGTCGAGCGGCTTGACGCCCGGGGCCGCCCCACCGACGGCCAATGGAGCGGCCTCGAGCAATTCGACCAATACAATTGCGGACGGCGGAACGACAAATGTGGCCAATCTGGGGACGGTTACGGTGATTGGCCAGTTTAACCAGACTCGCAATCAGATTTTGACAAGCGTGGGTGCGACGTCCTACACACACACGGCTGCCGATATCGAGGCCCAGTCTCAGGGCGAAAACGCACCCTTGGTGCAAGTCGTCCTGCGTTCGCCCGGTGTCGCGGAAGATTCAGCGGTAAGTGGCAACCTCCACGTGCGCGGCGAACATGCCAATTTGCAATACCGCATTGATGGCATCCTTTTGCCGGAGACGCTCACAGGAGAATTCGGACTGGTGCTCTCCCCCCGCTTCATTGATTCCGTGCAACTCATCACCGGTTCGCTGCCGGCCGAATATGGTTTCCGCACGGCGGGGATCATTGATATCCAGACCAAAACGGGCGCGTTTGCGCCGGGAGGAGAAGTGGACCTTTACGGCGGCAGTTTTAACACTTTTTCGCCAAGCTTCACATACGGCGAAACGGACGGGCCGTGGGATTATTTTATCGAAGGCAGTTACGAGGAAACCGATCTGGGGCTGGAAA
>JASHVW010000106.1 GCA_030044395.1 Verrucomicrobiia bacterium | reverse complement strand
AAAATAGCCAAATCGCATCTTCGATAAAATTAAGTGAATGAAATTCGCGGCGCATTTGGCGGAGGCAGGCGATTCGTTTGGAACAATGTCAAGATGCACACTCATGTAACGAGTCTCCAATTTTTCACTTCCGTTTTTTGCTCCCTTCAATTTTTATTTTCTCCGCGTGTAGTGCTTTTCCCCTTCAAACAAATTCCCAACAGTATCAGGCCGTAACCGAACCAGATTGCCAGCACGGCATAGGACGACGTAAGAAATGCCTGAAAACTCCAGGGTCCATTGTCGCTTGCCATTGTTTGGTATGGATTGAGCACTGCGATCATCAGAAAAACGAGAAATACGAAGGACGCAACAAGTCCCAAAATCCATTTTCGTTCGCGTTTGCCAAAGCGGCGCAGAAAGAAAAAGGGGACGACGACCGCTGGCAGATACGGCCAGCCAAATTCCTTTCCAGTGGCGACGATATAACCGCAGACCTGTTGAAAAAAAAGACTGAGACTGTCCGTGGGATGCATTCGTTCATATTGGCCACGGCTGATGAGATGAAAAAAACCTTCGACCGACCGCGGATAGGCCCAGTTCATCGGCGGATCCGTCATCGAAGCAATCGGAGAATAAAGATACAGAGACAGGCCGGCCAAAAAGCAGGCGCAACAGACGGTGACGATTTTGATTTGGGAAAACACCCGCCGCGTTTTAGCCGCCAAAACAATCCCGGCCAAACCCGCGATAACTCCAAGCAGGATAAAGATGAAAAGGAAGCCCGAACCGTGTTCCTTGATTGAAGGAAGGATTCCGCAAAGGCTCCCCGTCACCCAGAGCAAAAATAAAATCGAGCCGGTTAAAAACAGGTCCCGTCCGGCTTTCAGATTCCCCATCGTTACGAGGAACGGAATTGCCGGCATGAACGCAAGATGGATTTGGCTGTTTGTCAGCAATAACCCATAGCAAAACGCGGCGACGTAAAGGAATTGCGCGCGCTCGGGCTCGTAAATCCATCGCATCAACAGACAGAGCACAATGCAAAGAAACAACAGGCTCAGTGTCCACGGCGCGGCGATGACTGCCTGCGACCAGAACGCGCTGTTCAATCCGAAGACCGTCCCGGCTGCGTAACCACAGACGCCGCGAAGCCATTTCCCTTCGTTGGATTTCAGACGATGTGGAATTTGTTTCAAAATTTCCGCGCCGACGGACGAAACCATCATTGAAATGACGCCGCAGGCCAAAGCTCCAGCCGTCGCGGTGGCAAAAGCGGCGCGCCATGCGATGTTTCCCATCGGCAACCATTTGATAAACATCCACCCCCATAATGTCCAAAGCGGATAGCCAGGCGGATGCGGCACGCCGGCATACATGGCGCCAGTGATAAAAATCCCGGAATTTTCAAGGTTCACACTGGGTATGAGCGTGGACAGATAAATGGCCAGGGAAAGGGATGTGGTCGCGCCGAAAGTGAACCAGTCTGTCTTCTGGAAAAATGGCCGCTTGATTTGACGCCGAAGAACGTCAATTCGCGCTGCCTCGCCTTCATCAGAAACCGCATTCATTATGCCACCGCGGTTGTTTTTACCTGGATAGACACCGCTGCATGGAAGTTTTGTATGATGCGGATGAAATTTTTCCTCCGGCCAAGCTCACGTTGCAAAATTGCCATTAAAGCGATTCTTCAAAACAGGTCGCCCGCTTTTAATTTCATCGTGCGGCATCAGGATCTCTTACACGGCAAAATACCCCAATTCGCGCAGGGACGCATAATCCTTCGGCCGTTCCGGTGTGGCGCGGCCAATGATGACATGGTCCAATACTTCGATCTTCAACAACTGGCCTGCCCGAATCAGATCGCGGGTGACCTTGATGTCCGCTTCGCTCGGCGAAGGATCGCCGCTCGGATGATTGTGCGCCAGCACCAGGGCGGCGGCATTGGCCGCAATCGCGCTCTTGAACACTTCGCGCGGATGCACCAGCAGCGTGTCAATCGTGCCGCTGATGGATTTGTCCACGCGGATCAACCGGTGCCGCGTGTTAAGCATCAAGACCTGCAGCGTTTCAACGTTCCTGTCCAGATTTTCCGCGCGGAGCAAAGCGGCAACGTTTTCAGGATTGTCCAGCACCGGCGATTCCATTTGGAGTTCCAACGCCATCTTTTGCCCCAGGGCAAACGCCGCCACCAGCGTCACCGCCTTGTCCCGCCCAATCCCGCGGACCTTTTGTAAATCCGTGACGGACGCCTTCGCGAGCGCATTCAACGTCCTGAATTTTTGCAGCAGTTGCCGGCCGATCTCGACGGCATTTGCGCCCTTCAGCCCGGTACGCAGCAAAATGGCGATCAGTTCCGCATCGTGCAATTTATCCGCGCCCAGGACGGCAAGCCGTTCACGCGGG
The DNA here is from genome assembly GCA_030044395.1 of Verrucomicrobiia bacterium. Lineage (GTDB taxonomy): Bacteria > Verrucomicrobiota > Verrucomicrobiia > Limisphaerales > UBA11358 > UBA11358. Next base: position 873 of record JASHVW010000106.1, on the reverse strand, counting down.
CGCTGGTTGGCGGGCTGGTCTTTGAGCCGCATTCCCTCTGACATGATGGTTTACCATTTACGATTTCCGCCTTACGATGGAAAGCGAAATTTCAAATGATTTCAATGTCCCTGACCCCATCGCAGCAAAAAGCCGTCGGCGCCCGCGGAAACGTGCTGGTGATGGCCGGGGCCGGCGCGGGCAAGACCCAAACCCTCATTGCCCGGTGCGTGGCGTTGATTTGCGAAGAACGCGTCTCCCTGGATGAAATCCTCGTCGTCACGTTCACCGAAGCCGCCGCCGCGGATGTGAAACGCCGCCTCCGCGCCGCGCTCGAAGAATCGGAGGACCCGCACTCCGCCTCGCAACTGGCGCTTTTCGATGCGGCGCATATCGGCACGCTCCACGGTTTTTGTTTCAAACTGGCGCGAGCGCATTTCCACCAGCTCGGCCTCGACCCGCAATTGACCGTCCTCGATGAAGCGCAAACCCGCCTGCTCGCGGACGAAATTCTGGACGGGCAATTCGATTTGCATTACGAAAAGGATGACGAATTTTCCCGGGCCGTCCTCGAGACAATCAAGACCTACGGCGGCGGGCGCGATGAAAAGATCCGCGGTTTGGTCTGGCGTTTGCATAATTACATCCAGACGCGCGCCGACGCGAAACGATGGCTCGAGACGCAAATCAGAAATTTTTCCAGCGCTGAACCCGTTCAATGGCGAAAATGGCTGGGGGAGGCGATATCCGATTGGCGAAACGAGTGGCAGCCCGCTCTCGAAGCGCTTGACGGTGAAAATCCGAAGGCTGCCGAATGCCTCGAAATCTTGGGGAAATATCAACCGCCGGAATTATTTAAAAAAGTCCTCGCCGCCGATGGCCGGGAGAATTTCA
>JASHVW010000105.1 GCA_030044395.1 Verrucomicrobiia bacterium | reverse complement strand
ATCGTTTGACGGACGGGGGCAAGCTGTACGCGAATTCCATTGAAGCAATGCCGCATGGGGAATTTGAGAAATTGCTCGACCGCGTGGAAATCCAGTTACGTGAATTTGGGAACGCGATTTTCGCCGGCGTTGCGAACGTGAACCCCTATCGCAAAGGAAACGAGAAGCCGTGCGGCTATTGCGACTATAGCGCCGCCTGCCGGATTGATCCATGGACGCACAAATACCGGCTCTTGCGGACTGAGGACAAATAGAGCGGATGAAGCAATTACAAAGAGCATTTTAACAAACCCGGCGGGAATCCGAGCCGCGGTTATTTGAATCCGAAGGCGGCGGCGTTGGCGAGATTGAGCACGGTGTTGGGGAAAATGCCGATCCAGAACATTCCGGCGATGCAAAGGAGCGCGAGAAATTTCGCGCCGCCGGAGAGAGGGATCGGCGACAGGTCGCGAGTGTCCTTGCTCCAATAGATCGCGCGGATGACGCCGAAATAGTAGTAGAATGAAATCAGGATGCCGGCCAAGGCGACGAAGGTCAGGCAATAATAGCCGTGGTTGGGCGTGGACAAGCCCTGTTCGATTACAGCCTTGAGGAGGAGAAATTTCCCGAAGAAACCCGCCAGTGGCGGGATGCCGGCGAGGGAAACCATCGAGAGAGTCATCGTTGTTGCCAGGAGCGGTGAACGCTGGTTCAAGCCGGCCAAGGCGGAGACATCCTCGTGGTCCAGATGCTGCATGACCAGGGCGATGACCGTGAAGGCGGCGACGACGGTGAACAAATAGCCGGCGAGGTAATACATGACGGCGGATTGGCCACTGGCGCTGATGGCGGCGACGCCCAGGAGCATATAGCCCGCGTGCGAAATGCTGGAATAGCCGAGCAAGCGTTTCAAATTGCGCTGCGGCAGGGCGCAAAGGTTCCCGTAGAGGATGGTGAGGGCCGAGACGATGATGAGAAAATCGGCCCAACGGGCGGTGACGGCGGGAATCGCCGTGAACAGGACGCGGAGCAGGAGGACGAATCCGGCGGCCTTGGACCCGACGGCGAGGAAGGCGGTTGCGGGCGTGGGCGCGCCCTGATAAACGTCCGGCGCCCAGATTTGAAACGGGACGGCGGCGATCTTGAAGCCCAAGCCGGCGAATAAGAAGATGACGCCCGTGAGGAAGATTTTGTTGTCGAGAAATTGCGGGGCCACCTGCGCCAGTTCGGTGAAATTCATGGTTCCGGCCGTTCCCCAAATGAGGGCGATGCCGAAGACCATGAAGGCGGATGATAAAGCGCCGATGATGAGATATTTCACGCCGGCTTCGAGCGACAGGAGCCTGGCGCGCTGGTAACTGACCAACACGTAAAAGGTGACGGTGATCAGCTCGATGGAAACGAAGAGCATCACAAAATCATTGGAGGAGGCGGCGAAGAGCATTCCGGCGAGCGCAAAAATAATGAGGGAATAAAACTCGAGGATGCCGCCGGGGACGCTGTCCGAGAACTCCGAGGACAGGAAGAGGACGAGAATGGCGGCGATAATGAAGAACCGCTTGAAAAAGATGGCCATGGAATCCTCGACGAACGCGCCGTGAAAGGCCGTGCCCGTGGGAGCGTCAGGACCCAACAGCTCGAGGAAGAGGACGCCGAGGACGGCGATACCGAGGTAGGCAAGGAACCGTTTCCGTTCGGGGGTGACGCAGAAGAAGAAATCCGCCAGCATCATAACGATGCCGAGGGCGACGACCCAGATTTCCAAAAACATCAAAGAGGCATTCATCAATTTCGGGTGTCGGATTTTGGGTTTTGCGCTTCGGAAAGGGCGGTCATAGATGGCAGGGGATTGGCCATGCTCACGATTTTGCCGGCGTCCGGCTCAATCTGGCTGGTGAGCAACCTGGGAAAACAGCCGAAGACGAACAAAGCGGCGAGCAACAGGGCATAGGGCAGCCTGCGCCATGAATTCGTGGCATCGGCCAGATTGGAAAATTTTGCGGGCAGGGGCCCGTGCAGGATGGTTCGCACGGCGCGGGTCATATAAATGCCTCCGATAACCAGCCCGCCCCAGACGGCAAGAACCACCACGACGGGAAATTCCTTCCACGCGCCAAAGAACACGGTGACTTCGCCGACAAAGTTCGCGAATCCGGGCAGTCCGCATCCGGCCATGGCCGCCATGAGCAAGGCGGTGCCGATGAAGCGCAGCTTGCGGCAAAGGCCGCCCAGTTCGCTCATCTGGAGCGTGCCGGTCTTTTGATAGATATAGCCGCTCAACGCAAAGGTGAGGGCGGCGAGGAAGCCGTGGGCGACCATGATGAACACGGCGCCGGTGACGCCGATGAGGTTGAGGCTGGCGATGCCCAGAAAAATAAATCCCATGTGGGCAACGCTGGAATTTCCGATGAGGAGGTTCAAATCGCGCTGGCGCATGGCGACCCAGCCGACATAAAGGATGTTGCCCAGGCAAAGCCAGGCGACAAAATTCATCCAATGATGCGCCGCCTGCGGCATCAAGGGCAGGGCGATGCGGATCAAACCGTACAAGCCGAATTTTTTCAGGATGCCGGCGTGAATCATCGCGGTTGGCGAGGGCGCGGAACCGTAGCCGAGGGGCGCCCATGAATGAAACGGCCAAAGCGAAACCAAAATGCCAAAGCCGAACAACAGCAGGGGAAAGATGAAGTTTTGCGCGTGGACCGTCATTGGATTCGTTTTGGCATGCTCGATCAAGGCGGGGATATCGAAGGTGTTGGCGCCCGATTGCAGATAGAGCGCAATGAGGCCGATGAGGGCGAGCAACGCGCCGATGCTCAGGTAAATCGTGATTTGGAAGGTCGCGTAATTCCTGCGTTCGCCGCGGCCCCAGACACCAATCATAATGAACGTCGGCACCAGCGCGAGTTCGTGGAGGAAATAAAAGAAGAACAAGTCGAGGGAGGCGAACGCGCCGAGGATGCCGCCGCTCATCAACAGCAAGAGGATGTAAAACTCCTTCTCGCGGGTCTGGATTTCCCACGAACAACAGGCGGCGGCGAAGGCGACGATGGCGCCCATCAGAATCAGGCCGACGTTGAGGCCGTCCACGCCGACGTGGTAACTGATGCCGAGGGAATCCACCCACGGGATTTGCTGCTCAAACTGGTAGCCGTTGGCGCCCGGCACAAACTGGCAAAACATCTTCACGGCGAGCGCGGCGGAAATCAGCGTGGCGAGCACGGCGACGGCGCGGACGACGACCCGATAATTGCCCGGCACGAAGACCAGCGCCAGCGCCGCGACCAGAGGCCAGCCAAAAATGTAGGTTAAAATGGACATCTTATTTCAATACGAGCCACAGCACCACCGCCACGCCAAGCACGAAGAAAAAGGCGTAGGTCTGGAGGTTGCCGGTTTGCACCAGACGCAGCGCGCGGCCGGTTAAATCCGTGCCACCACGAATGAGGCCGATGCAGAATCCTTCGACCAGCCAGCGGTCAATCCAATTCATCACCGCCGCGATAAAATCGTGCGCGCGAACGAACACGGCCTCGTAAAATTCGTCAAAATAAAATTTGTTTTTCATTGCCGTGGCCAGACCGCCGAGTTTTTCAGGCAAGGGGTCCTTATCGGCTTTGGCATAAAGAGAGAGAGCGGCAAAAAAGCCGATGGCGACCAGACACAACCCGAGAGACGCCGCCAAAGGCGAATGAATGAATGGCTCGAAAATAGCGGCGGCAAAGCCGGTGGAAATCCCGGATTCACCCACAAACATGCCGGAATAGACGCCTTCGATGCCGATGAAGCCGCCGATGAGGCTGAACACTGCCAGAACAACGAGCGGCAGTGTCATGACCGCCGGGGATTCGTGCGCGTGGGAAGCGCCGTCGGATTTTTCTTTGCCCAGGAATACGACGAAGAACAGCCGGAAAATATAAAACGTCGTCAGTCCGGCGACAAGCGCGCCGTCGGCAAAGAGAATATAATCATGCTGCGCGAGTGCCTGGGCGAGGATGCTGTCTTTGCTGTAAAATCCGGCGAATGGCCATACGCCTGACAGGGCGAGCGCCCCGACGAGAAATGTCCAGAACGTGATGGGCATTTTGTATCGCAGTTTGCCCATCTTCCAAATGTTCTGTTCGTGATGGAGTGCGATGATGACGGAACCGGCGCTCAAAAAGAGGAGCGCTTTGAAAAAGGCGTGGGTCGTCAAATGAAACATCGCGGCGGTAGGACCGGAAAGTCCGACGGCCATGACCATGTAACCGAGTTGGGACAGGGTGGAATAGGCGATAATGCGCTTGATGTCGTCCTGCTGAACGGCGATGAGCGCGGCGAGCAAGGAGGTGAATCCGCCAATATAGGCGATGACGTGAAGCGCCTCGGGATTGAGCAGAAAGAAAATCCGGCAAAGCATGTAAACGCCCGCCGCGACCATCGTGGCGGCATGAATGAGAGCGGACACCGGCGTCGGGCCTTCCATCGCATCGGGCAGCCACACGTGCAGCGGGAATTGCGCGGATTTTCCGACGGCGCCGCAGAAGACCAGGAGACCGGCAACGGTAGCGGAGAGGCCGAGGGCGGCAGGGTTTGCGGTGAGTTGCCCGTGCAAATCGGAAAAATTCAGCGTACCGAGCAAACCCCAAACGGTCAAAATACCCAGCAGGAAACCAAAATCGCCGAGGCGGTTGACGATGAAGGCTTTTTTTGCGGCATCACCGGCGCTGGGACGCTCGAACCAAAAGCCGATGAGGAGGTAGCTGGACACGCCGACCAATTCCCAGCAAATGAACAACTCGATGAAATTATTTGCCAGGACGATGCCGAGCATTGAAAAGGTGAAGAGACTCAAGCAGGCGAAGAAGCGGGCGAACCCGCTGTCTTCGTGCATGTATCCGACGGAATAGACATGAATGGCGCCGCCGACGCCGGTGACGACGAGCAGCATCATCATGCTTAAGGCATCCAGCTTGAGGCCCCAATCAATCTGCAAACTGCCGATGGACAGCCAGGTCCTGGAAATTTCCGCCGAGAAATGCCAGCCGTTGGCATTGATGAAGATCACCGAAAGGATAAAGCCGGTGACAATGGCGCCGATGGAGAGGAACGCGCTCAGCGCGCGGGAGCGCAGGGTGAACAGGGTAATGGCCGCGGCGGCAAGCAGCGGCAGGAACAAAATCAACCAGGGAAAAAGTTCGTGTTGCATTACAGTTTCAACCCCGTCAAATCTTCGACATGCGCGGATTGCCGGCGGCGATAAAGAGCCACAATCAGGGCGAGTCCCACGGAAACCTCCGCCGCGGCGACGGTGATGATGAAAAAGACCAGCACCTGTCCATCCAGCTTGTTGTTGAAGCGGGAAAAGGCCACCAGCGCCAGGTTGGCCGCATTCAGCATCAGCTCCAGCGACATGTAAATCACCAGGAGGTTTCGCCGCATGATGACGCCCAATAAACCGAGCGCAAACAGCAGGAAACTGACGGTCAGGTATTGTTCGAGTCCTACGTGCATTTTTATTCCAGTTTTTTTCTGCTCAAAAGAATCACGCCAATCATCGCCACGAGGAGCAGGACCGAGACGACTTCAAACGGCAGGACATAGCCGGTGAATAATAATTTTCCAAGCGCTTCGGTGGTGCCTTCGATCGTGGGCGGCGAACCGCCGTTGGGCGAGGTTGAAATCAAATTTTTGAAAAAGAGGGCGAGGATTGCGCCGACGGCAATGAGGCCGGCAATGAGGCCGTAAATTTTTATCTTTCGGCGCGCCTCAGCTTTGAGATCGAGGAGCATGATGACGAAGAGGAACAGGACGATGACGGCGCCGGCATAGACGAGGATCTGGACGGCGGCGAGGAAGAACGCATGGAGGAGGACGAACAAACCCGCCATGGAAATGATAGTCAAGACGAGGAACATGGCGCTGGTGACGGGATTGCGGCTCAAGGGATTGGCGATGACGAGGACGCCGCACCCCAGAGTGAGGGCAGCGAAGACATAAAATAAAATGTCAACGAGGTCCATTTGCGATTTTAAACTTTTACCGGGAACGATTCCTGTTCCTCCGCCTCCTCGAGTTTATGTTTCCATTTCTGGATGCCGGCGTGCGTGCCGCCGAGGGCGAGCAGTTTTTCCTTGTCATAGACCAGTTCCTGCCGCGTTAATCCGGTGATGGAATAATCTTTCAGGAGAAAGATGGCTTCTTCGGGACAAACCTCCTGGCAAAGACCGCAGTAAATGCAGCGCAGGAAGTTGATTTGAAAGTCTTCGGGCATTTTTTCCGCGTTGGGACGGTCGGCGATCTGGCCGGACGGCCCCGGGGGATAAATTTTGATGGCTTTGGGCGGGCAGACAAATTCGCAGAGCTGGCAGGAGACACATTTGGTCCTGCCCTCCTGGTCTTTGACGAGGTAGGGCGCGCCGCGGTAGCCTTCCGGGACGGACCATTTCTGTTCGGGATATTCCATGGTGACAGTCTTGCCGCCGAAGAGCGAGCGGACGAGATGCCGGGCGGTCACTTTGAGTCCGCCGACAATGGCCGGCAGATAAAGCTTTTCCCAAAAGGTCAATGGTTTGCGATTTACAATGATTGCCATATCAAGCAACAGCCCACAGGACGACGGCTGTGATTAGAATATTCGCCAACGCCAGCGGCACCATCCGCCGCCAGCCCAAATCCATCAGTTGGTCATAACGGAAACGCGGGAACATCCAGCGCACCCAAATGAACAGGGTCATCAGCACGGCCATCTTGACGATGAAAACGATGATCTGGGCGATGCCGATGCCGATGCCATGCGCCGGCTGATCCAGCCCCCAAAACGGCAGCGACCATCCGCCAAAAAACAGGGTCACCATCATGCCCGACGCGGCGACCATGTTGGAGTATTCCGCGAGGAAAAACAGCGCGAATTTCATCGAGCTGTATTCGGTGTGATAGCCGCCGACCAATTCGGTCTCGGCTTCCGGCAAATCGAAGGGCAGGCGATTGGTCTCGGCAAAGCCGGCGATGAGGAAAATGAGGAAGGACAGTGGGGCGTAAATCACCAACCAGCCGTGTTGCGCCTGCCAGTTGACGACCTGGCTCAGATTCAAAGTGCTGGCAATGAGAAAAACCGGAATCACGCTCATGCCCATCGAAATTTCGTACGAAATCATCTGGGCGCTCGAACGAATGCCGCCGAGGAAGGGGTATTTGGAATTGGCCGCATAGCCGGCCAGCACGATTCCGTAAACACCGAGCGAAACAATGCCGAAGGTATAAAGAATTCCCACGTTCAAGTCCGCGATGACCATTTTTTGGCGGCCGAGATAGGAGCCGAAAGGGATCACGGCAATTACAATGGTGGCGGGAATGATGGAAATGGCCGGCGCCAGCCAGAAATACGCCTTGCGCACGTTTGCCGGGGTAAAATCCTCTTTGAGGATGAATTTCAAGCCATCCGCCAGCGGTTGAAAGATCCCCCAGCGGGTGAGAAGCGGGCCGAGGACGGGGATATATTTCACAAACGGCGGCGCGACGCGATTGGGGCCGACGCGGTCCTGGATCCACGCCGAAATTTTTCGTTCAGCCAGGACGGCATAGGCGGCAAAGGTCTGCACCGCCCCGATGACAATCGCGACTTTGACAACGCTGAAGATGATGAAATTCCAGTCCATTAAATTTTTACAGTCACGCCGGAATCGCCGAGGCCGGCCCACGTCAATTCCTTGAACGCGGGCGTTTCCCTCGCCATTTCATTGAACAAGCCTTCGATGGTGAGAAAGCCATCCTGGCCGGTGACGTTATACACCAAGTCATGCAAAAATTCCCATTCCGGGCGCGCATCGCCCGGCGGCTCGCACGCCTTCATGAACTTTTG
>JASHVW010000104.1 GCA_030044395.1 Verrucomicrobiia bacterium | reverse complement strand
GTGCGCGAAATCAAAGTATCCCCGGAATTGTACGACGCGATTTTGAAAATCGTCCGCGGCACACGCGAGCATCCAGCCTTGCTGCTCGGCGCCAGTCCGCGCGGTTCGCTGGGACTGTTTCGGGCAGCACAGGCCATGGCCGCCATTGAGGGAAAAGATTCGGTTTCCGCCGAACAGATCAAAGCGCTTGCGGCAAGAGTGCTCGCGCACCGGCTGATTGTACGGCGCGAAGACAAATTCCGCGAGGTGACCGCCGCCGGCGCGGTGTCCGAAGTGCTTGATCAAGCCCTGCCGAATGTGACATGAGGGTGGTTGGTCTGGCGGGAAGATCGCCGCGTTAGGCGCCGCCGAAAATTGGCTGCAAAATAAATTCCCCCCGCCATAATCCGGCCCGTGGAGAAAAGGAAATCAATGGCCAGAGTGGCGTTGCGATTTGTCCTGGTCATCGGCGTCGTTCAATTGTTTGCCGATGCAACCTATGAAGGCGCCCGCGGCATTGTGGGGCCGTTTCTCGGTTCGCTTGGCGCCAGCGCGGCGGTGGTCGGCTTCACGGCTGGCCTCGGCGAGTTGATGGGGTACGCTTTCCGTTCCGTCACCGGCTATCTTGCGGACAAAACGCACCAATACTGGGCGTTCATTTTTGCCGGATACCTCATCAATATGCTGGCCGTACCGGCGCTGGCGCTGGCGGGAAACTGGCCGCTGGCGGCGGCGCTGGTCGTGGCCGAACGCACCGGACGGGCCATCCGCAAACCGTCCACGGATGCCATGCTCTCGCACGCCGGCAGCCGGATTGGCCACGGCTGGGCGTTCGGGCTGAACGAATTTCTCGACCAGACCGGCGCGACCATCGGCCCGCTCATCGTGGCCCTGGTTTTATATCTGCACGGGGGTTATCACCAGGCGTTCGCGGTGCTGCTCATTCCCGCGCTGCTATGCCTTACGATGGTCGCCGTTGCGCGGATCTTCCATCCGCGGCCGGATGAATTGGAAGAGCGCGCGCCGGTAATTCTGAAAGCGAAGGGATTTTCAAAATCCTACTGGCTTTATGCGGTCGCGGGGATGTTGATTGCCGCGGGCTTCGCGGATTTTTCGCTGGTGGCGTTCCATTTTCAAAAAACGGGGACGGTGGCGCAGAGCCTGGTGCCGGTCTTTTATTCCATCGCCATGGTCACCGGCGCGGTGGCCGCTCTGATTTTCGGAAGATTACTCGATACAATTGGATTGCCGGTGATTCTTGTCGCATTTCTGCTCGGGGCGATGTTTGCGCCCTGTGTTTTTCTGGGCGGATTTGCCTGGGCGCTAGCCGGGATGATTTTATGGGGGATCGGCATGGGGGCGCAGGATTCGCTGTTGAAAGCGACTTTGTCCCGCGTCGTTGGGCGGGACAAACGCAGCACGGCCTTCGGCATTTTTGACACGGCATTTGGGATCGCCTGGTTCGCCGGCAGCGCGGCGATGGGATTGCTTTATGAGGAATCGATTTTGGCGGTGGTCATCTTTTCGGTCGCCTTGCAAATTGCCGCCCTTCCCTTCTTTGTATTGGCGAGGCGGCTGGCACAGAGCATTTAATACAAATTTATTTCAAAAATTACTTGCGCTTTTTCCGAGACGGGCCGATAAACAGGTAAAGCCTATGAAAACAATCGTTCCGATCAGTTCGTTGTTGCATGACAAAGGTGGCACCGTCTGGACCGTTTCGCCGGATACCACCGTTTTTGATGCCATCAAACTTATGGCCGACAAAAATATCGGCGCGCTGCCCGTCCTCGCGCACGGCGTGCTCGCCGGAATTTTTACCGAACGCGATTACACCCGGAAGATCGCTTTGCAGGGCAAAACATCCAAACAAACCCTGGTGAAGGAGATCGTCTCGCGCGAAATTGTCACGGCCACGCCGGAGGATTCGGTTGAAGAATGCATGAAGTTGATGACGGAAAATCGTGTGCGCCATTTGCCGGTCCTGCGGGGAGAAGAACTCGTCGGCATCATTTCCATCGGCGACCTGGTGAACTGGATCATTTCGGCGCAAGAGGCGACGATCGCGCAAATGGAACAATACATCGCCGGCGGTGCGACGGCGTAGCACAATCAATTCGCCGTCCGGTCGGCATCCACTTCACTTCTCATCGAAAGCGGCGGGACCGGATAAAACGGGGCCGAAGCGGGAACCCGGATGCCGTAGCGGGCGAGACGGGCTGAAATGGCGGCGCACTGGTTCATGGCATTGATCAGCTGCTGGCTGGCGGCGGCGGACTGGTAGGCGGCGGCGTTGGCGGTCTGAGTGGCCCGGTACGCGCGGTCATTGGCTTCCTGATATTCCTCCCTGGCATCATGAACCTGGTGCCATGAGCCCTGGTCATCATAAGCGCGCTGTATTTCCGCGTTGTCCAGTTGCGTGGCGGCATTGGCGGCGGCCTCGGTTCTGATCGTCAGGCGGTTGTTGGCGACGAGGGCCTCGGCGGCGGCCTGGTTGGCCGCAGCCACGCTCCCGGGGAGATAGGCCAGAACGGAATTGTAAGTCCGCATGGCATCCAGAAGTTCGAGGCGCGTCTGAATTTTTTGCGCCAGTGATTTTCCTTGGAGCCAGACCTGCCGGAGTTGATTTTCAATAACCGGGCTTTGCGCGTTCCGTTCATTAATTATCCCAAAGGAAGTCAGGGCGGCATAGGCGGTTTTGGTTTCCAGGAGGGCGTGAAGCTCCTGATCGGACAGGCCGGAAATTTTTATTCGCGGCAAGTACTGGAAGTTGCTCTCCAAAATCAATCCCTGGGAATCAAGCACGCGCACCTTTCCCGAGACGGTTGCCAGAACCAGACGATTATGGATGGGCGGTGGCAGGACCGGACTATTGGTGGCGGCAGGCTGCGCCGTCGCTCCGATGGCAATCGCCAACCCAAATAAAACTCCGGGGAAAAACTGTGCGCGTTTCATAGCCTGTTGAACGATGGGCCAACCTAATTCACGTTTCACCGGGCTGCAAGTGAATCCGAAATCGGGTACCGTCCTGATTCGGGCGGGTCCCCCCGAAGACTTTCGGGGTTCCTTCTCCCGCGGGCGCGCATCAGCGTCAAGTTAAGCATTGCGCCACTCTGTGTCTTTGATTGCTTGCGCAAACCGATGGGCGGTAACTCTCACTCTCTGCGAAGCAGCATATTGAGAGCCTCTGCAAGTGCGGCCGATCTTAGCCCGAAAGGTTGGATCGGTCGCAAAGCCACTCCGCAAATCCAGGCTTGTCCTCGTCCCCTTCCTTCTCCAGGGAGAGATATTCCCTCGCCTGCGGGAGCGGGAGAGGGTGGCCGAAGGCCGGGTGAAAGCCGTCCGGGAAAAACTGTTACCCTTGCGCCCGATGAGGGCGGGCTATAAAAATACCCTCCATTTCAAATCCACTACGCCCAAAACTCCGTAGGGGGGTGACCGATCGTAGCCCAAGGCAAGCATTGCCAGGCCGAGGTTCAGCCTGCGAGCGCCGCCC
>JASHVW010000103.1 GCA_030044395.1 Verrucomicrobiia bacterium | reverse complement strand
ATGACGCCCAGGTTCGGCCAATCGGGGCGCAGGCTCATCGTGGCGACGATGTTCTCCGCGTCGGCGGCAAGCTGGGCGGCGGTGAACGCGACCAGGCGGGACGCACCCGCAGTGGCGGAGGTGCATTTTAGATGGATGCAAGAGTCAGGGAGCCGTGGCAGCGACAAACTACCAGCCGCTGGCGGCGATTGCCCGGATTCGAGGGGGCAGACCGTTTTATTTTCGCGCCAGGCGGCAAGAAGCTTGAGAATAAACGCACAAGAGTTGCCGTCAGGAAAGATCATTTCACCGTCGGCCGAATATTTTTCGCCTTCGAGGAAGAGCTGGCCGAAGGTCCACCGTTTGCCGAAGGCAAAATCGTGGAGCGCCCAATCGTTCCGGCGTTGGGCGGCAATTTGGCTCCAGCGTTCGTAAAGCATTGTCAGTTCATGGCGACAACCCTAAATTTCAGGCAGTTTATTTGCATGGCGCCAAAAACTCCACGACGTTTTGATTTCAGCCGCGATACGTTTGCCTTCGCCAATGAATTGCTGTGGGAATACCGGTTCGATGCCGGGAAAATGAGTTTTTGCCGGCGCGAACCGAGGCCGGATTATGCGCACCGATGCTTTGTGCTGGCCCGCGCCGCCCGGCAGTTTTTATACCATGCGAGTTTCGACGACACGCAGGCAATCGCGGATGAAGATACCTATCACCGGCTGATTCGCGCGGTGCTTTCCCGCAATCCACGGGTGCCGTCGCAAGAGACGGTGCTGATTCCGGGATTTGCCGGACTGCGCGCGTTCAGCACGGCGCGGGAAAAATTATTAAAAGCCACGTGCGGCGGCGCCTGGCGGTCATACATCTTGCGAAGTCATTGGCGGATGGTATTCCCCATTTCGCGGGAGCATCAACGTCGCACGGCGGCTGAATTAGTCGCGCAAACCAGAGGCGGTGTTTCACCCATCGTTCATCTCGTGAAGTTTCCGTCGTTGACCATCAATCACGGGATGATTGTTTTCGATGCGACGGAATCGGAGACGGAAATTCAATTTGCGGCTTACGATCCGAACCTGCCGGAAAAGGCGGCGACGCTGGCGTTCCAGCGGGCGGAGAGCAGTTTTTATCTGCCGGTGAATTCCTATTGGGCCGGCGGCAGGTTGAACATCATCGAGATTTTTCGGAGCTGGATTTTATAGAACTTCGCGGGCGCCAGAAGAGGGGGCCAAAGAAGGCGAGGCCGCACAGGTTGATTCCGCAGATGTAACCGACTTTGTAAAATCGTCCGGAATTGTCGGTGTCATAAATAGGCACGTCCCGTCCGATGACGAGGCTGGGGAGGGCGATGGGCATGAGGGCGCCGTGCAAGATGCCGAAGGCGAAGCCGGCGGTGCGTTGCGGGGGGAAGGCCCACGGGGCGGCCCAACTGTAAAAGTAGCCAAACGCCACGGTGACGCAGGCGAGGATGATGATTTTGCGGAACAGCCTTTTCAATCGGGGGAGAGCGTAATGGAAGCGCGGCGAAAATTAAATCGTAAATCACCATACCATATACGATTTATGATTTATGATCTGCGATTTCACTCTACCGAACTGCTACAGATTTTCTTCAAGCGCTCGAGCAAAGACCATGGGCTTGGATTGCGGCGGGCAAGGGGATATGGTGGCGAATACGGCTCGCGCCTTCATCCGCCATCGCAGCCAGCGCACGGTGTCCATAAACGGACGGATTCTACTGGGGCTGTTTTTGTAAATGGTTTGGATGGGGACGAATGCCAGCTTTCGGTGAAGTGGCACTTTTCCCTGATGGCATGGATGGGATTTTGTTCCACGGACGGCATCTCCCGCTTCCGGGGGCGAGGGATATTCGTCCAAGGCAGCACGGCCGCGTCGTCCGGCCCGGCGCGATGCGGAGTGGGAATAGAAGGCGACGAGCATTTCGGATTCGATTTCGAAATGATTTGCGTACAGGGGGAGGTCCCCCAGCAGCTCCAATTCGGCGAGACGGAAACCGCATTGGGAGTCGGGGACGTCTGCGCCGGCGAGTCTTGAAATCTGGCGAGAGAGAAAACGATTCACGAGCCGTCGCAACCACGGGATTTTTTCAAAATTTCGCCTGCCGATGACGAGTTTTGCGGCTGTCGTTTCAGCGCAGTTCAGGAGAATTGGAACATCCTCCGGCGAATGTTGACCGTCGCCGTCGAGCATCAGGACCCACTCAAAATTTCCCGTCCTCGCGCAATTCCACCCGGCACGCAACGCGGCACCCTTGCCCGAGTTCTTACCGAGTGAAACGACTTCCGCGCCAGCCTTTGCGGCGATTCGCGCCGTGCCATCCGTCGAATCGTCGTCCACCACGATGACCGTCGGCAGAAATCGTTTCACCCCGGCCACAAGCGCTCCAATGTTTGCCGCCTCATTGAAGCATGGAATCACCGCCGCGCATTTTTGTGGCCAATCCATCCCCGAATCCTAAGACGAATTCAGGGGAAATCAACCCACGCGATTCGGATGCAAATCGTTCTCGATGACTGAACCGTCGGTGGCCGATAAAATTACCTCACCGAGGTCCACGCTTGGATTCGTGCTTCTGCCTCGCGTCGCCCAAATCTCGACATGCCAGACAGGCCCAAGTTCGCCGTGGTCGAGAGTCAGCTTGGTGGCGGTCAATGTGAGGGTGTTCAGATACGGCTGCGAGGTGGCGATTTGGATGGCACGATCGGAGTCCATCTTCAAGAGATTCATATCAAATGGCTTATGCTCGTCACTGGCCATTTCAAGCAGGCGGCCCGGACGAGTAACCTCGGTTTCCTGCCCGCTGTCAAATCTCACTTGTGTCGCTTTGAAGATGGCGTCGGGGTCATAATAAACCACATACCAGACCTGCGGAGTGAGGCCATCCACGGATTTATCCGATCGGATTTGCACGATCCTGCCTTTGCTTTGGACGCCGACGTACTGATCGCCGGCTTTCATCAGCACAAACGCCGTGGGCAGGGCCGCCATGGCTCCTTGAACAGCCATTACGATGGCAAGAGTAACAATCGTATCTTTTACTTTCATAAATGCTCCTTTTGCAAAAACCTAACGTCGTTTTGTCAAAATGCAAAGAGGAAATGTGGCGCATTTCGCATTGTGCCTGGCAAGGGCGACGCGGCTGCGCCGTCCGCGCCGCGGCGCAGGAAACGGGGTCAACGCAATTTCCCATCAATTGACTTCAATCCACACTGCCGGGATGCAAGCCGTCCTGAAGGATGGAGCCGTCGGTGGCAGAAAGGATCACGATGCCGATGCGAGCGGATTTATAGGGATCGTCAAGGCGCGCCGCCCAAAGTTTGACGCGCCATTGCGGACCCGTGTCGCCGTGCTCGAGCCAGAGTTGCGTCGCCTTGATTTTCAGGTTTTTCAACAAAGGCTGCGACAGGGCGATTTGAATCGCGCGGTTGGAATCCACCTTCAAACGTGACGGGTCAAAGGGATTGTGTTCATCGGTGCGCAGTCCGAGAAATGGGCCTGGATACGACACATCCATTTCCTGGCCTGCGCCGAATTTTACCTGGACAGTCTTGAACGAGGCGTTGGGATCGTAATAAACGATGAACCAGATTTCGGGGGTGAGGCTGGCGAAGGATTTAGTCGAACGGATTTGGATGACCTTGTCCTTCGATTGAACGCCGACGTACTGGTCGCCGGCCTTTACGAGTTCAAAGGCCGTTGGTTCACCAGCCGTGGCCATGAATGAAACGGCCAGGGAGATGGCCGCAGGGAGATAGAGTTTCATCTTCATGCCAAAGTTTAGGGCCAGGCGGATAAAAGTGCAAAAGCAATTTCGCCGCGTTCCTCATTGGAGAGCCAGGTATTTGCGGATGTTTGCCTGCAAATTGTATTCAAGCCCAATTCCTTATGGCAAGCGACGGCTTGCCGGCGGAATTTCTGGTTGCGCGGGGTGCGGTTGCAAATTAAACTAGGTTGTGCCGGTAAAAGGATATTTCCCTGCAGAAACTGACTTGAGGACCCGCGGCGCGAAACAAGCGGCCTTCCACGAACGCGCCGCCAGCGCGACCCGACCCCACTTTGGAAACAAGGTTTTTGTCCGTGCCGTTGTCGAGATTTCCAATTTTTGCCGTGAGAATTGCCATTATTGCGGGATGCGCCGCAACAATGATGCGCTTTCGCGTTTTCGGGCACGGCATGAGCAACTCGCCGATTTGCTCATCCACCATCGTCCGGCCAGCGTCACGGATCTGAACATCCAGGCTGGTGAAGATCCGGTGGCGGTGCGCGAAGTGGCGCTGCCGCTCATCCGCACATTACGCCGCGAAACGAGCCTGGGGATCAGCGTGTGCCTTGGCACGCTTCCGCAGGCATTGGATGATGAATTGCAAGCGGCGGGCGCGGAGATTTTCATCATGAAGTTTGAGTGCGCCGACGCGAGCCAATACGAATTGCTGGAAGCGCCTGGCACGCTGGACGAGAGGATCACGCGCATCCGTTTGCTCGCGGAAAAGAACTGGAGCGTCAGTTCGGGATTCATCGCCGGCCTGCCGGGCCAGACGGCGCGAGACATGCTTAAGAATTTCGAACTGGCCCGGGCGCTGCCGTTGCGCGGGTGCAGTGTCAGCCCCTATATATCCGGTGCGGACACACCGTTGGCGAACAGACGAAATGCCAGTGCCGAGGACACTTTCAATTGTGTTGCGGCGCTGCGGTTAATGCGGCCGGATTGGGTGATTCCTGCAGTGAGCGCCTTCAATCTGGCTGCCCGGGACGGTTATCTTCGCGGTCTGCGGGCGGGCGCGAACCTGGTGACCATCAATTTGACGCCGGACGAATTTCGCGCGGATTACATCATTTACAAGCGGGACCGATTCATCATGACTGAAGAGCGTGTGCTCAGTGCCATCGCCGCCGAAAAACTCGCGCCGTCTGAATTGTCGCTGGCGGCATATTATCGAGACAATAAACCGAACGGCGTTGCGGCGGGAAAATCTTCCGAAACCGTTGCCGCTTAAGTGCTTTTTCCGCAGAACCAATCCATGGGGCTGAATCGCGTAGTCGCCACGGGCGTGGGAATTGTGACGGCGCTTGGCAGCGGCTGGCGGACAAATGCCGACGGGTTTCGCCTGGGCAAAACCGCGTTCCGTCCGGTTACGGTGTTCGACGTGTCGCGGCACTGCGCCAAAACTGCGGCTGAGGTGGACTTGCCGGAAATATTTCCCGCGACACGGCTGACGCCAAAGCGTTTCAGGCGGATGGGCCGCGCATCAAAGATGCTATTGCTGGCCGCGCATGAGGCTCTCGCGCAGGCGGGTTGGCAGGCCGACGGTGATTGGCCGATAATTCTGGGCACCACGAGCGGCGAGATGACCCTTGGCGAAAATTTTCTGCGCCAAGCGGTCGAATCTCCGCGCCGCAAAAGAGACCAACCCTCCCGGATTGCGCACTACCAAGTGCAACAGCAGGGGCTGGATTTGTGCGACGCGTTTGGATTTGCGGGGGCGGTCACAACCATATCCAACGCCTGCGCCTCCGGCGCAAACGCCATCGGACATGCCTTTGAACGGGTTCGGCGCGGCCAGGACGAAAGAATCATTGCCGGGGGCTACGATGCTCTTTGTCAATTGACGTTCGCGGGGTTTGATTCGCTGCATGCGTTGTCGGTGACCCACTGCCGACCGTTCGACGCACATCGCGACGGGCTGTCGCTAGGCGAAGGCGCGGCGGTATTTACACTAGAGAGGCTGGATGGCGCAAAAGAACGCGGGGCGGAAATTTTCGGGGAAATCATCGGATACGGCGCGACGACGGACACGCATCATCTGACGCAGCCGCATCCGGAAGGCAGTGCGGCGGTTGCGGCGATGCAGGCCGCGTGCGCGGAGGCAAGAGTTCTGCCGGAGCAAATTGATTATGTGAACGCCCATGGCACGGCGACGCCGCACAATGACGCCGCGGAAGCGGCCGCGATCAATCGGTGGGCGGGGGCGCACGCGGGAAAGACGCATGTGAGCTCGACGAAGGCCGGCATCGGCCACTTGCTCGGCGGGGCGGGGGCGGTTGAAGGGGCCATTTGCCTGATGGCGCTGCGGGAGCAATTCCTGCCACCGGAAACAACGCTGGAAACCGTTGACCCCGCAGTCCGTTTCCAAATTGTTCAGAAGCCGATGGAGAGAAAGATCAAAACGGCGCTGTCGAACTCCTTCGGTTTTGGCGGCGCCAATGCGTCGCTCGTTTTTCGGAGGTGGGAATGAGCGGGATTTTCATTCATGGTCTTGGGGCCGTTTCGCCCGCGGGTTGGAGCATGGCGGATTTTCGGAGCGCAGTGGACAAAAATGTTCCATTGCCGGTGCAAACCGTGACACGCCCGGGTCTGGAGCAGCCGTTACCCAACCGGGCGGTTCCTCCAGCCGCATCGCGTCCCGCGTTTCTCACGCACTCCCGTTTGCGCCGGGCCACGGCCATTGCGCAACATGCCGTCGCCGCCGCGCTCGAAGCCATCGGCGGCGATGTCGCCAAAGTTCAATCGGGCGAGCTGTGCCTGGGAATCATCGTCGGGGCGATTACCGGCTGCGTGACGTATTCGCGCCGCTTCTATGAGGAGGTCATGCGCGAGCCAGCCACGGCCAGTCCGGTGATTTTTCCCGAAACTGTTTTCAATTCGCCAGCCAGTCATCTTGCCGCGTTTCTTGGCACAAATCAAATCGCCTATACACTCGTCGGTGACGCCGGGACGTTTGCGCAGGGCCTGGCGCTAGCCGCGGAGTGGTTATTGGAAGACAGGCTGGATGCGT
The DNA here is from genome assembly GCA_030044395.1 of Verrucomicrobiia bacterium. GTDB lineage: Bacteria > Verrucomicrobiota > Verrucomicrobiia > Limisphaerales > UBA11358 > UBA11358. The sequence goes on along the minus strand of JASHVW010000103.1, from coordinate 690 downwards.
GCGTTGTTATCGGGGCGGAGGAAAACGATTGGATCACTGTCGAAGCCATAAAACTGTTTCAGCGCCGGGTGATTCATGGCGCGGGTGCGGGCGCGGTTTATCTGAAAAAGAGTCCAGTGGGCGCGCTGGCGGAATTGGCTGCCGTCACCGATTCATTTTCGTTCACGCACACGCAGAGCAGGGCAGGAGCCGCGCGGAAGATGCGGGCGCAATTGCCGCCGGCGGGTTCCGACGAAATGCTGTGCGGGAGCGCACAAAACATTCCGCGGCTGGATGAGGCGGAGAATTCGGCGTGGAAGGATTGGAATGGGACGCGCCTATTGCCAAAGGCGATCCTGGGGGAGGCGTTTGTGGCAGCCGCAGCGTGGGAATGTGTGGCTGCGTGCGACGCGATAGCGCGAGGAAAATTCAGCGCGGCCAACGTGAGTATTGTCGGCGCGAACCAGCAGGCGATTGGGGCGAGATTTAGCGCGCCGAAATGAGATTTGGCGAATCGGTTGCCCACGAGGGCGAGGACAAAAACGAGGAGGATCGGAATCGCGCTCGGACCGCCTTCGAGCTCCGCTTCGCTACGACCCGACAGGAAAGGCGGGACCGCAAACAAGAACTGTGTCAAGGCGCCTTCCCCGCTTTTCTGTCCGATTTCCGGCTTGCGCGAATGGCGGCGGCCATTCAGTCTTTGCCGTCAAA
>JASHVW010000102.1 GCA_030044395.1 Verrucomicrobiia bacterium | reverse complement strand
GTGACGCCCCAACTGTTCCAGCCGAAGGGCACGCCATTGGTCCAAAGGAGGGTAGGGGCGTAAAGTGTGTTTTCGCCGGCAAAGTTCTCCATGGCCCTGCGCCAGTCACTGTTGAAACCCACGAACACCACAGGGGAGGAAATCATTGTGCCGGATATCGAACCGTGAGGCATCACATCCCAAGTCCAATGATTGGTGACACCACCGAAAACATTCAAGAGGCTGATTTGGTTATTGGCGCCCGACCAAAAGATGCCGGTCTTCCAGGTGTCGTGAGTGACGGACCCTACCACAAGGCCGTTCCGGCTGACGTTATCGTAGAAAGCGCCGACCTCATTGCCGACATCCGAACTATTCATCGGTTCGGAGTTGTATGAAACGAAAGCGTCATTGTCGAACGGGACAAAAAGGGCCCGATTGTCATTGGTGATGCCGATATTCACGAAGCCGTAGGAGTCCACAACAAGGGGACCCATCCAGTTCGAGACGAGATTGGTCGAGGCCGAGACAGAGACACCAGTCAGGAAACTGTCGTTTTGATCGAAGATGAACGTCTGGCTCAGGTCCGGTAAATCACCGCGCGTCGAAGTGACGATGACTTTATTACTGGCGACGGTCCAGGTGCGATTCGTATAGATCGTATCAGTGATGTAGCGTCCGATGCTGACGCCGGCATAAAATCCGGAAATTCTCATGGAGTCATGCCAATAGAAGTTTGCCCGGCCGATACCCAGATTGTATTCGAGGCGAACATTTCCATTGGTGATCTCAAGGAAACTTCCGACTTGCTCCACTGAAAGCGGTGTGCCCGCTAATCCCGCCAGGGCCGGAAGTTGTGCGAGCAGAAAGGCCAGTCCGATTTTTAAACGAAAAGAAGGCCTGCGCGCATCGCATGGCAGGGAAAGCATCGCCTCCCACGGGGGGGCGTCTGTACGCAACGGCGTTGGAGATGTACCGATCACAATCACACTCAGCAACTATTCCACAAAGAACATCTTGACTCTTCAGCCGCATATTTTTTTAAACGCCGAATGAGCCCTTGTTTCAACGGGTTTCTTTTAATTTTCACAGACTGTTGGTAAAATGGGAATGGACATTGCAATGTTGTGCATGGACAATTGACTTGAAACAGATTCCCCCTGGTAATTAGTCCCCATAGCGGCGGCGATGCTCCGATGGTGAATGGTCGTACATCTTCGTGAATGCCCGCGAAAAATAAAATTGGTCCGAAAAACCAAGATGATCGCTGATTTGTTTGATCGGCCAATTGGTGGAATTGAGCAGCTCCACGGCCCGCTGCATCCGCAAATGGTTCAGATAGTTTAAAGGCGCATAACCGGTGACCCGCTTGAACAAAGTCGTGTAATGCGAACGGGAAAGATTCACCAGCGACATCAGCGTGGCGATGTTTAACGGCTCACGCAGATGGCTCTTCATAAAATGAACGCTCTTCTCAATGCGTTCTCTCGCGCTGGTTTCACCGTGCCAAAACTCCTCTTTGTGGCGCAAAATCAAACCCATTAAATGCGCAAGGGAATGGGCCGCGTAGATCAGGTGGATATGCGTAAAACCATGCTGCAAACCTTCCAGCACGTCCTCAAATAACGAAAGCAATTGGACATCTCCGCCCAGCGAAACCACCGGCTTCTCATCGGAAACGCCCAGTTGCTCAAGGTAAATCGGCACATTTGAACCCACCACGTGGAACCAGTAAATCGTCCATGGCGAGTTTGCGACCGTGCCATAGGCGTGGGGTGTGTCGGCGTTAATGACAAGTAATTGGTCCTTGCCAATAGGGTGACGCCGCCCCCCTATTTCACACCACCCCGTCCCTTCGCTGCAGTGGATAAAAATGACTTCTGGACAGCCCCTGGGCCGCACACACGTGTGTCCTGTGGCTTTTGGATAATACCCCGCGTCCGTTGGCAATAAATACTTCAAAAGCGGATGAAGACGGGCTGTCGCGATGATCGGCCGCGGTACCACCACCAGCCGCTGCCCGGCAAATCCTTCTAATTTTTCTCGTCGCTTCATTTGATATCGAAATACCCGCCGGCCTTGACAACGCCGTGTATAAAGAACGTCACCCTTCTCGACCGCCTGCAATCACGCGCGTTTTGTATCATTGCTACGTCTTCAACTCGTGGGATTCCTAACGCACTCAAGATGAGGAAATTGTTAAGTTTGTCAAAGGCCAACGTATGGAATCATTCGGCGTACGGTCAGGGTGCTTTCTGGATCTTGAACGAAAACGAACCAACGTTCGTGCTCCTGCCATTGTGAGTCGTTAATGGAAAAGGGCTTTTTTGCCCCGCTGTCGTGAGCACAGATTTCTTTTGCGTCCGCGCCGGGATTCGCCTGGCAAATGCTTGGTTGGGTTTTGCCGCCGATTCTTCGCGAATCCTGAAATTAGCGGTCAATTGTCCATGCACTCCAGTGATTTGTCTATTCCGCTAAATGATCTTTTGTGAAACTCTTGTAACATGACCATTAGTTCAAAGCTCCAAACAGGATTCGTCAGTTGATTTGTCCTCGAAAAACAACCACCAAGAAAAACCCGACTATGAAAAACCCTTGTCTGAGCAGTCATTTCGCCGCCACGTTGTTGGCCACCATATGTTTGGTGCTCTCCGCACCAGCACTCCGCGCAGGCTCTTATCAGAGCATTGTCTTGGGCGATGATCCCCTGGCATTTTACGCCCTGAACCCCGCCCAGGATGGCACGAGTACCGCTCCGGATTTGACTGGTAACGGAAATAACGGGGTTGTTGCCGGCAATCTTTCTTATGGTTTCGGCCCTACGGCTTACATTACGAACGCTGCTTATTTCGACGGTGGTGAGGCCATTGACCTGAGCCAGGGCAGCAACCCCGGGCTGTTGAACTTTACCGGCCCAATCGCGATTGAAGCCTGGGTGCAGCCTTCCAGCGCAAACATGTTCGCTGACGCGGTTGCCAAGGGCTATGATTCGTCGAGCTTTGATGAAATCACTCTGCGGGTCAATGGGCCTTACGG